>DAIOWL010000076.1:0-1551 GCA_036758545.1 Streptosporangiaceae bacterium
CGGCGCGGTGCTGGTGGGCGGCGACGAGGGCGTGCTGGTGGCCAACCGGCTGCCTGGTGGCCTGCCGGTCATCGACCAGGTTGACGCGGCCGCGGCCGCCGCGTGTCGGCTGCTAGCGGTCGAGGTACGCCCGCCCGGGCACACCCTGCGGGTCCTGACCGACGCGGTCGCGCTCGGCGCCCGCCTCGGCCTGACTGATACCGAGGCGGGCGACGCGGCCGCGGTGAGCCGGGCGCTGGCCGACCAGGCCAACGCCGTGGTCGGCCTGCTGCCCGCGGCCCCCGATGCACCGGAGACCCCGGATGAACCGTGGGTGCTGACCGCGGGGGAGGGCCGCCTTACGCTGCGAGCCGCATGCCCGCGGCTGCCCGGCTGGCCGGTGGGCGCGGTACAGGCCTACGGCACGGGCACCGCCGCCAGCGAGGTCGATGACCTGTTCGCCGTGGACCTGGCCGCCGCGGCCGAGGCGGCCACCGCCCGGCAGGGCAGCACCGGCCGGGCGGTGCTGGTCGCCTCGCTGAGCCGTGCGGGCGACGAGGATGCCGCGTCCGTCCTGGGCGACCTGCTCCAGGTGCCGGTCCACGGGCCGGTCAGCGAGCCGGCCGCGGCCCGGCTCGGCGCCCTCACCACGCCGGGCGCCGTCGACGACGCGGTCGTGGTCGACCTAGGGGCCGGCACCGTCGACGTCGTCGGGCCGGGGGGCAGCGTCGTGGCCGCGGGCGCGGGTGAGCTGCTCACCGCCGCGGTGGCGGAGATGCTCGGCATCCCGCGCGCGTCCGCCGACTGGGTCAAGCGCCGGCCGTTCGTCCGGGTGGACGGCGGGCAGCGTTATGAGGGCGAGGACGGCGGCCGCGGCTTCCTGGACGTCCCGGCGCCCGCGTCGGCGGCCGGCATGCTCGCGGTGGAAGGCCCGGGCGGCTGGCTGCCGTTCGACCGGCACCACGGCCCGGGAGAATGGCGGGCCATCCGGCTGCGGCTCAAGCAGGCCGTGCTGGCGGCGAACTTCCGGCGGGCGGTACGCACGCTCGGCCGGGACCCGGCGCAGGTCCTGGTGGTCGGCGGGCCGGCCGGGGATGAGGAACTGCTCGGCGTGCTGGCCCGCTCGCTGCCCGACGGGGTGGCAGTCGGCCGCGGCGACGTCGGCGGCACCTGCCCCGGCGGGCCGCTCGGTCACCGCTACGCGGTCGCGCTGGGCTTGGCCCTGGCGGCGCCGTAAGGCGCGAGAGCTGCTGGCCTCGATGGCTCGGTGATAGCGCCCGGTCAGCGTGCGCAGCGCGGCCACCAGTTCTGGCGAGTCCACGATGGTGAAGTCCGCGCCCAGCATTCCCAGGTAGAGGGCGAGCATTTCCGGATGGTCCGAGCCCGGCTCGAACGCGCACCTGTCGTCGCCGAGGGAGTCCACTTCCACCGGTATCGGCAGCCGGTTCCGCACGTGTGCCGCGGGCGCGTGGACGATCACCCGTGCCCGGTATTGCCAGGTCGCCTCGCCGGCTCCGCGGGCTACCTGCGTGGCGATCTCCCAGTCGGGCGGCAGGGCGCGGGGGGTGAAGC
>DAIOWL010000076.1:1561-13791 GCA_036758545.1 Streptosporangiaceae bacterium
CCGCATGAGCGAGCGAGCAGCAGGTAAGCCCATGAACCGCTACGGCGCGCGCACCGACCTGATCCGCCGGCTGATCGCGGCTAGCCCCTGCCGCGCGGGTCCCCTAGGCTCGGCGAGAATCTGGGGGACGTCGGATGAAATCGGGATGGTTGTTGCTGGTTGCGACCTTGAGCCTGGCGGGCCTGCCGGCGGCCGCGGCTCGATCCGGTCGACCCGGAAGGTGCGCCAGGCATCCCGGTCCTCGTCCCAGGCCACCAGGTACCAGCGCCGCCGGTCGTTCACCAGCCGGTACGGCTCTGCCGAGCGCCGGCCGGCGGTCCCGGAATGGCTCCGGTAGTCGAACCGGAGCCGCTCGTGGTCCCGGCAGGCGCTCGCGATAAGGGTCAGCACGTCCGGATCCACCTGCGGCCCGCGGGACGGCATGGGCAGTGCGGACGACACGAACGCGCTGACCCGGTGGCGCAGCCGCGAGGGAAGCACCTGCTGCAGCTTGGCCAGGGCCCGCACCGAGGCCTCCTCGATCCCGGCGACCGAGCCGTTCGCGGCGGTCCGCAGTCCGATCGCGACCGCCACCGTCTCCTCGTCATCGAGCAGCAGCGGCGGCAGGGAGCTTCCCGGGCCGAGCCGGTAGCCCCCGGCCACGCCCGGCCGTGCCTCGACCGGATAGCCGAGCGCGCGCAGCCGGGCCACGTCGTTCCGGATAGTCCGGGTGGTGACGTCGAGCCGGACAGCGAGCTGGGCGCTGGTCCAGTCACGCCGCGCCTGAAGCAGGGACAGCAGGCGCAGCAAGCGCGCCGATGTTTCCAGCATTCTCTGATCCTGAACTCGATCTAGGAAAGGCTTCTTCCGCTATTATTCCTAGCCTTCTTCGCGGGCACCAAGCCCGCTGAGGAGGAGAAGAGATGAACGAGGACATTCAGCCGTTCCGCATCGAGATCTGCCAGGCCGACGTGGACTACCTGGGCCACCGGCTCGCCAGCGCCCGCTGGCCCGGCGAGCTGCCCGGCGTTGAGTGGAGCCGCGGAGTACCGCTTGCCTACCTGAAGGAACTGGCCGAGTACTGGCGCACGCGGTACGACTGGCGCGCCGCCGAGGCGCGGCTCAACTCCTACCCCCAGTTCGTCACCGAGATCGACGGGCAGCGCATTCATTTCCTGCATGTCCGATCCGGCCAGCCCGACGCCAAGCCGCTGCTGATCACCCACGGTTACCCGAGCTCCGTGGCCGAGTTCCTCGAGCTAATCGAGCCGCTGGTCAACCCGGCTGCAGGCCAGGCCTTCCACGTCATCGCACCGTCGCTGCCCGGCTACGCCTTCTCGACCCCGCTGAGCGCGCCCGGCTGGGCCATGGGCCGCACCGCACGCGCCTGGGCCGAACTGATGCGCCGGCTTGGCTATGAACGGTACGGCGTGCACGGCGGCGACATCGGCGCAGGGGTGTCCGGCATGGTCGCCGGCCTCGACGGCGACCACGTGATCGGCATGCACGTCGTGACCGATCCGCTGACCGCTGCGGCCACCGCCACTTTCATCCCCGGGATGGCCGGTCGGCTCGACGAGAACGATCCGGTCGACAAGCTGATCCTGGAACGGATGGACGCATTCTCTAGAGATGGTTCTGGTTATCTGGCCATTCAGAACAGCAGGCCGCAGACCATCGGCTACGGCCTGGCCGATTCACCGCTGCTTCAGCTGGCCTGGGTCGCGGAGAAGATGCACGAGTGGACCGACCTGCCGGTCGACCGCGACCAGCTGCTCACCACGGTCAGCCTGTACTGGTACACCGGTTCCGGCGCCAGCGCGGCGCACACGCTGTATGAGCAGGCGCATTCATCCGATTGGGGCGTACCGCCCGCCGTTCCGCAGGGCTTCGCGGTCTTCGGGGCCGACGAGACGGTCTGCAAGCTGGTCCCCGCCCCGCCCGGTGCGCACTGGACCGAGTTCTCGCGCGGCCAGCACTTCCCGGCGATGGAAGCCCCAGCCCGGCTGGCGGCGGACCTGAAGGCCTTCTTCGGCCCGCTGCGCTGACCGCCGTAACGTGACCGGCGGCCACTGTTTGGCCACCAGGGTCAGCACGTCGTAGGTCGCCACCGACTTGCCGTCCTGGTTGGTCACGTCGGCGTCCCAGCGGACCTCGCCGTGCCCGGCATCCTCGCGCGGGATGATCTGCTTGCAGGTCAGCGTCACGGTCAGCTCGTCGCCCGGGTACACCGGCGTGAGGAAGCGCAGGTTCTCCAGGCCGTAGTTGGCCAGCACCGGACCGGGATCGGGCTGGACGAACAGCCCGGCCGCGAAGGAGACGATGAGGTAGCCGTGCGCCACCCGGCCGTCGAAGAACGGGTTGGCCCGCGCGGCCTCCTCGTCCATGTGCGCGTAGAAGGTGTCCCCGGTGAACCCGGCGAAGTGCTCGATGTCAGCCAGCGTGACCTGACGCGGCCCGGCGACCACGGCGTCGCCGATCCGCAGGTCGGCGAGGGACTTGCGGAAGGGATGGCCGCCATCGGTAGCCCGTTCGGTACCCGGGATCCAGCGGCGCGTGACGGCCGAGAGCACCCGCGGGCTGGCCTGCACCGCCGTGCGCTGCATGTGGTGCAGCACGCCGCGGACGCCACCCATCTCCTCGCCGCCGCCGGCTCGCCCAGGTCCGCCGTGCACCAGCATGGGCAGCGGTGACCCGTGGCCGGTGGATTCGGCGCCATCCTCGTGGTCCAGGACGAGGAGCCGGCCGTGCCAGGGGGCCAGGCCGAGGACCACGTCGCGGGCGAAGGAGGTGTCCGCCGTGACGACCGAGCCGACCAGGCTGCCCCGGCCGCGGGCCGCGAGCTCGATCACCTGGTCGGTGTCCTGGTAGCCGACGATGGTGCTGACCGGGCCGAACGCCTCGACCTGGTGCGGCTCGGGCCGGTCCGGGTCGTCGGTCTGCAGCAGCAGCGGCGCCATGAACGCGCCGCGCTCGGCGCTGGCCCCGACGACGTCCACGTGGTCCGGGTCGCCGGACACGATCCGGCCGGCCGACAGCAGGGCCTTGACCGAACGGCGTACCTCCTCGCGCTGCTCCAGCCCGGCCAGCGCCCCCATCCGGACGCCTTCCTCGGCGGGGTTACCCACCACGACCGTGGCCAGCCGGTCCCTGGCCGCCTCCGCCACCTGGTCCGCCAGCGCGGCCGGGACCAGGGCCCGCCGGATCGCGGTGCACTTCTGGCCGGCCTTGACCGTCATCTCGGTGACCAGCTGCCGGATATACAGATCGAACTCCGGGGTGCCCGGCCCGGCCTCGGGGCCGAGGATCGAGCAGTTCAGCGAGTCCGCTTCGGCGTTGAACCGGATCGACCGGCCGACGATCGCCGGGTGGGCGCGCAGCTGCTGGGCGGTGGCGGCCGACCCGGTGAACGCCACCAGGTCCTGCTCGCCGAGGTGATCGAACAAGCCGCCGATGCTGCCGCAGACCAGCTGGATCGCGCCCGCCGGGAGCAACCCGGAATCCGCGATCAGCTCAACCAGCCGCGCCGTCAGGTACGCGGTCTGGGTGGCCGGCTTGACCAGGCTCGGCATCCCGGCGATGAACGCCGGGGCGAACTTCTCCAGCGGCCCCCAGACCGGGAAGTTGAACGCGTTGATCTGGACCGCGACCCCGTGCAGCGGGGTGAGGATGTGCTGGCCGACGAAGGTACCGCCCTTGCCCAGCGGCTCGACGGCGCCTTCGGTGAGGATGGTGTCGTTCGGCAGCTCGCGCTTGGCCCGGCTGGCGTAGCTGAGCAGCACGCCGATGCCGCCGTCGACGTCGAACTTGGAGTCCCCGAGGGTCGCGCCGGTGCGGGCGGACAGCGCGTAGAGCTCCTGGCGGTGCTCACGCAGCAGCTGGCCGAGCGACTTGAGCAGCGCTGCCCGCTGGTGGAAGGTCAGCTCGCGCAGCGCCGGGCCGCCGGCCGACCGGCCGTAGTCCAGCGCCGCCGCCAGGTCGATGCCCGCCGACGACACCCGGGCGACTTCCTCGCCGGTCACCGCGTCGAGCACCGGGCGCCCTTCGTCCGCCGGTTCGGTCCATGCCCCGCCCACGTAGCTGCGCAGCACTGTCATCGTCAGCTCCTTCGCCTGCCAGTCCCCTCAGTCACGCTATCTGGCCATGGCCGGTGATGCGGCAGCGCTCTAGTGCTTGAAGGACTGGCGTTTCCGCTGGATCTCCGGCGGCGGCTGGGTCTGCGGGTTATGCTCCAGCACCGTGACGTGCTTGCGCATGTCGTCGAGCAGCAGGTTGGCCAGGTCCAGGCTGAAGCCGTTCCTGACCACGATGCGCATCACGGCCGTGTCGGTCATGTCGGCCGGGAACGTGTAGGCGGGTACCTGCCAGCCGCGCATCCGCAGCCGTTCCGACAGGTCGAACACGGAGTAGCCGGTGACAGCGTCGCGGAGCTTGAACGCGAACACCGGAAGGTCCCGGCCCTCGGTAAGCAGCTCGAACGGGCCCATCTTGGCGATCTCGCCGGACAGGTGGAGAGCTACATCCCGGCAGGTCTGGTGCACCCGCCGGTAGCCCTGGCGGCCCAGCCTGACGAAGTTGTAGTACTGCGCGGCGACCTGAGCGCCGGGCCGGGAGAAGTTGAGCGCGAACGTCGGCATCTCGCCGCCGAGGTAGTTGACCCGGAACACGAGGTCGTCCGGTAGCGCGTCCGGAGTCCGCCACATGACCCAGCCGACCCCCGGATACACCAGGCCGTACTTGTGTCCCGAGGCGTTGATGGACGCCACCCGCGGGACCCGGAAGTCCCACTCCAGGTCCGGCTGCAGGAACGGCGCGACGAACCCGCCCGACGCCCCGTCCACGTGGATCGGCACGTCGTGGCCCTGCTCGGCCTGCAGCCGGTCCAGCGCCTGGTTGATCTCCTGCACGGGCTCGTAGCTGCCGTCCATGGTGGAGCCCAGGATCGCGACCACGCCGATAGTGTTCTCGTCGCACCGGGCCGCGGCTTCGGCCCCGCGCAGGTGCAGGCGCCCGGGCACCATCGGCACGAAGCGCGGCTCGACCTGCCAGTAACGGCAGAACTTCTCCCAGCACACCTGGACATTCGAGCCCATGACCAGGTTCGGTTTGCCGGACCCGGCCGCCGGCCGGCGGGCGCGCCACCGCCACAGCAGCGCCATCCCGCCGAGCATGCAGGCCTCACTCGACCCGGTGGTGGAGCAGCCGGTCGCCTGGCTGCCGTGCGGCGCGTTCCACAGGCTGCCGAGGATGTTCACGCAGCGCCGCTCGAGTTCGGCGGTCTGCGGGTACTCGTCCTTGTCGATCATGTTCTTGGCGACGCACTCGGCCATCAGCTTCTCGGCCTCGGGCTCCATCCACGTGGTGACGAAGGTGGCCAGGTTGAGCCGGGCGTTGCCATCCAGGATCAGCTCGTCGCGGACCAGCTGAAGCGCGGTGCGCGGGAGCATGCCGTGCTCGGCCAGCCGGTACCGCGGGATCTCGGCGCTCAGCCCCTGCACGTAGACCGGGTTGACCTCGATCGCATCGTCCTGGCTGGACTCGTCCACCTGAGTGTGCAGTGGCATGAACCTTTACTCCCGTCTCGCAGGCCGCGCGGGCAGTTCGTGACCGGGCTTCTCCAGTGGCCAGGCTAGCCGTCGGCTGCGACGAGCGCCGGCTCGCCCTGCGCCTCGGCGCTGCTGGTCTCCGGCTCGCCTGTCTCCTCCTTGAGCCAGCCGAGCATGGCCAGCCCGGCGACCACGTACCCGCCGCCCTGGACGGCCAGAACCGGGATGATGCCGGCGAGCCGGCTCAGGTAGCCCGCACCCAGCGTGCCGGCCAGCACGGTGATGCCCTCTAGGGCGCTCACCGCGCCGAACACCCGGCCCCGGTAGGCGTCTTCGCTGCTCCGCTGGAACAGCGTGATCAGGCCGGCCAGGGTCAGGGCCCCGGGCACGCCGACGACGATCATCCCGGCGACGGCGGGCCACACCGCCACGTACCCGAGCGGGTACAGGAAGATGGCCAGGTCCACCAGGCCGAAGGCGACCGCGCCGTAGCACATCAGGCGGCCGGCCCGGAACCGGTGACCAGAGGCGGCGGCGACCATCCCGCCGGCGATGCCGCCGATCGCCTGAGCCGCCACGATGAGCCCGAGATCCTGCGGGGAGCCGTGCAGCACTCGCTCGACGAAGGGCGTGAACAGCGTGCTCATGGTGCCCTCGCCCACGCTGGTGACCAGCGCGAAGATCATCAGGGCCCGCAGCACACGATGGCGCGCGGCCAGCCGTAGCCCGGCGCGCAGCTCCGTGCCGACCTGGGCCAGCCTGGCCCGGATCGGGCCATTCTGGGGGGAGGCGGTGCGTCCGTTCGCCTGGACCAGGCCGAGCAGGGCAGCGGAGGCGAGGAAGCTGGCCGCGTCGAACAGCGTCACGGCGACGATGCCGCCGGACGCCGCGAGGATGCCGCCGAGCGCCGAACCGGCCAGCCGGGACACGTTCGCCACCTGGCCGCTCGCCGCGTTGGCCGTCAGCAGTTCGTCGTCGGGTACCAGCCGGGGCACCATGGCCTGCTCGGCGGGAGAGAAGAACTGCTGGACGGCACCCTCCCAGAACATCACCGCGAAGATGATCCAGATCTGCCCCGCGCCGCGCACCAGGAGCAGCGGCAGCAGCCCGGCCGCCAGCAGCAGGTCGGCGGCGATCATGGTGCGCTTGCGGTCCCAGCGGTCCGCGAACACTCCCGCGACCGCGCCGAGCAGCACCTGAGGAGCGAACGCGGACGCCATCGCCAGCGCGGACGCCACGGTGGAACCGGTCGTCGCGTAGACCTTGTAGATCAGCCCGATGGTCAGGATCCAGTCTCCGGTCATGGAGATGATCCCGGCCGACAGCACCAGCCTCAGGTCGCGCCGGCCGGCCAGCATCCGCCACGTCGCACGCATGTCAGGCCTCCGTCGTCGCCCTGGATCCTGGCGGCGGCCCGGCTGGCACCGCGAACAGGGTGAACGTCACCGGCAGCGAACCCTCCGGCCGCGAGGCCACATCGTCGATGGGCCGCTCGTCGGTGTAGCGCATCAGCAGGGCGTCCATGGCGTCGACGATCCCGGCCAGCTCAGCCTGGGTCAGGTAGACAGAGGACTCGCCGATGCCGGTGTGTTCCCGCCATCCCTGCGGCCAGACCTTGCGTCTCTGCTGCCAGTCAAGGAAAGCCTCGATGGTCCGTTCGGCGGTCATCTGCTCCAGCACGTCGACCGCGACCGAGCCCTCGGCCGTCGCCCTGGCGCCGCTCCAGTTGTAGGACGTGGCCACCAGCCGCCAGGGCCGCTCCCGGTGATCCTTGCCCTTGACCTGCTCGAGGAAGCCGTACTTGGCCAGCTGCCGCAGATGATGCGAGGCCAGCCCGTGGCTGATGCCCATCTCCCGCGCCGCGTCCGCGGTGGTGGCCCGGCCCAGCCGGGCGATGATCTTCATCAGGTCGAGCCGTAGCGGATGAGCCAGAGCCCGGATCGCCAGCGGGTCATCGAGCGGCCGCCAGCGCTGGCGCGACTGCCTGAGGGTCTCAGCCTCGTCAGGCACATCAGTCTCGTCCGCCACGTCAGCCCACTTCCTCGTGGCGCTGACGGGCCGAGCCGGCCGGCACGCGGGGGACCGCTGATCTGTATTCCAAGGACATGCTTGGAATCATGCATGCGCATCATCTGGAATGTCAAGCATGTGCTTGGAATGTCGGGCGCCCGGTCGCTGGAATATCGGGCGCGGCCGGAAGCCTGCCCCCGCCCGCCGCTTCGTGGGGCTTGTGAGGCGAGCATCCACCGAACGGTTGATGCCGCGGGGCACGGATGGCCGGCCGCCGGGCGGCCGGGCGGCGCGGCAAAGATGGCCGCGCAGGCGATCCGCCGAGGGGGTGCGCCGGGCGAAGCTGGCTGAGGGGGCAACGGGGCGACCTACGAAAGCGAGGCGCATGATGACGGCAGTCATCGAGGTGACGGGGCTCACCAAGCGTTACGAGGGTCAGGCGGTCGTGGACGACATCGCGTTCCACGTCGATGCGGGTGAGATCTTCGGCATCCTGGGCCCGAACGGCGCGGGCAAGACCACCGCGGTCGAATGCATGGAGGGGCTGCGCAGGCGGGACGGCGGCGAGGTGCGGATCCTCGGCCTGGACCCGCTGACCGACCGGCACCGGCTGCACCAGCGGATCGGCGTGCAGCTGCAGGAGAGCCAGCTCCAGGAGAAGCTGAAGGTGCGCGAGGCACTCGAGCTGTACGCCTCGTTCTACCCGAACCCGGCCGACTGGCGCGAGCTGCTCGAGCGCTGGGGGCTGGCCGGGAAGGCGGACACCAAGTTCGCCAAGCTCTCCGGCGGCCAGAAGCAGCGCCTGTTCATCGCGCTGGCCCTGATCGGGAACCCGGAGGTGGTGTTCCTCGACGAGCTGACCTCCGGGCTGGACCCGGGCGCGCGGCACGCCACCTGGGACCTGATCAGCCAGGTGCGGGCGCAGGGCGTCACCGTCGTGCTGGTCAGCCACTTCATGGACGAGGTGGAGGAACTGTGCGACCGCGTCGCGATCCTCGAACGGGGGCGGATCGCGGCGCTGGACACCCCGGCGGGGCTTGTGGACCGCGCCGGGGGCGAGTACCGGGTTCGGTTCCGGCCGATGGCCCAGCCGGATCAGCCAGGGCTCGACGAGCAGTCACTGACCGCGCTGCCCGGCGTCATCTCCGCCACCCGCCGCGGGAATCAGGTCGACGTCACCGGCACCGGCGACTTCGCCAGCGCCGTCACCGCCGAACTGGCCCGCAGGCAGGTGCTGGTGGCCGACCTGCGGATCGAGGGACGCAGCCTGGACAGCGCCTACGTCGCGCTGACCGGCCGGAGCATGGAAAGCTGAGGGAGATACAGACATGAACGGCTTCAGCAAACTCGCCTTTGTCGAGACCAAGCTGTTCCTGCGGGAGACGGGCGCGGCCATCGGGGTGTTCGGGCTGCCGGTGGCGCTGGTCATCGGGTTCGGGCTGATCCCCGGGTTCAGCGACCCGCAGAAGAGCCTGTCCGGGCAGATCGGCACCGAGTACATCGCGTCCATCAGCGTCGCGATCGTGCTGGCCGTCCTCGGCCTGACCGGGGTGCCGATGGTCATCGGCCAGTACCGGGAACGCGGCATCCTGCGCCGCCTGGGCGTCACGCCGGTGCGCCCGCTGACCCTGCTGCTGGCCGACCTGATGGTGTGGGCGGCGGCGGCGATCCTGTCCGTGGCGGTGGTCATCGGGGTGGCCCGGCTGGCCTATCACGTGCCGGCGCCGCGCCTGGCGGGCTGGTTCATCCTGTCGCTGCTGCTCGGCATCGCCGCGATGTTCTCGCTCGGCCTGCTGGTGGCTTCGGTGGCGCCGACCGCCAGGAGCTCGGCCGGACTCGGCTGGCTGCTGTTCTTCCCGAACATGTTCCTCGCCGGCGTCTACTTCCCGACCGAGCAGATGTCGCCGGTTATGCGCCAGATCGGGAACTTCACCCCGCTCGGCTCGGCCCTGCATGCGGTGCGTGACAGCTGGATGGGCGTGACCCCGCGGCCCGAATACCTGGGCATAATGGCAGCGTATGCCGTGATCGCGGCGGCGGTGTCGGCGCGGTTCTTCCGCTGGGAACAAGCGTAGGAAAGGGTGAGCGTGGTGGCGGTGCGCACGCCGGACAGCGGCTTCGAATCGCTGGAACAGCGGTACGAGACCCTGTCGCGGTTCATCCCGTACCTGCTGCTCGCCGTCCCGCTGGTCCCGTACGTGTTGTCGCAGAGCCCGACCGCGGGGGCGTTCGGCATCACCGTGGCCGTGGCCGTGGCCGCCGGAGCCTGGGTTACCTGGATGGTCGTCCTGCATCCCGACGGGCCCCGGCGCCCGTGGCAGGGGTACGTCTACTTCGCCGGGCTGCTCGTGTTCGTCGCCGTGCTCACCTTCCGCAGCCCGTGGTTCGCGTTCTTCACCTGGATCGGCTTCCTGCACGCCGGGCACTATCTCGCCGGGGCGTGGCGGTGGGTCGGTTGCGCATGCGTGGCCATCTTCTTCGCGATGGCCCAGTCGGGGGGATTTCACCGGCCGACCGTGGCACTGGTAACGATCTGGGTGCTGCTGGCCTGCGTCGACGTCTTTCTTATCGGGGTCTTCACGCTGCTGGGCGTGAAGGTCGGGGAGCAGAACGAGGCCCGCAAGCACATGATCGCCGAGCTGGCCGAGGCCAACCACCGGCTGGAGGAGATGATCGCGGAGAACACCGGGCTGCAGGCTCAGCTGCTCACCCAGGCCAGGGAGGCGGGCGCGGGAGACGAGCGGCAGCGGATGGCCCGGGAGATCCACGACACCATCGCCCAGGGCCTGACCGGGATCGTCACTCAGCTCGAAGCGGTCCAGCAGACCAGCAACGACGCCGAACGCGAGCGGCGGATCGACAACGCCAAGCGGCTCGCCCGGGACAGCCTGGCCGAGGCCCGCCGCTCGGTCCAGGCGCTGCGGCCGCAGGCACTGGAGAACAGCAGGCTCCCGGAGGCGCTGGCCGACGAGGTGGCCCGCTGGTCGGTCACCAGCGGCGTGACCGGGGATGTCGAGACCACCGGCGAGGCGCGGGCGCTGCACCCGGAGGTGGAGGTGACGCTGCTGCGCGTCGCACAGGAGGCGCTGGCCAACGTAGCCAGGCACGCAGGCGCCTCCCGGGCCGGGGTCACGCTGTCCTACATGGAGGACCTGGTCAGCGTGGACGTGCGCGACGACGGAGCCGGGTTCGCCGTGACCGAGCGCAACGGGCACCTGGCCGGTGAGACTCCGGCCGCGGGTGGCTTCGGGCTGATCGCGATGCGCCAGCGGGTCAGCCGCCTGGCCGGGCAGCTGGAGATCGAGTCAGAACCCGGGGCGGGCACGGCCGTATCGGCCAGCCTGCCCGCGATTCCCCTGGGTCCGTCCCCGCAGGCGACCAAGGCTGAGGAGTCCACGTGAGCAAGGCCATCCGGCTGCTGATCGCCGACGATCACCCCGTGGTGCGCGACGGGCTGCGCGGCATCCTCGAAGCCAGCGACGAGTTCGAGGTCGCGGGGGAGGCGTCGAACGGCCGTGAGGCGGTCGACCGCGCCGCCGCGCTCCAGCCCGACGTGGTGCTGATGGACCTGCGCATGCCGGTGCTGGACGGGGTCAGCGCGATCAAGCTGCTGGCGGAGAAGGGCATCGGCGCGCGGGTGCTGGTGCTCACCACCTTTGACACCGACACCGATGTGGTGCCCGCGATCGAGGCCGGCGCGACCGGCTACCTGCTGAAGGACTCCCCGCCCGACGAGCTGCTGCGCGGCGTCCGCGCCGCGGCCCGCGGCGAGGCCGTGCTCTCGCCCTCGGTCGCCACCCGGCTTCTCGGCCAGGTCAGGCAGCCGGCCCGGGAACCGCTCAGCCAGCGCGAGCTCGACATCCTGGGGCTGATCGCGCAGGGCTGCTCGAACCGTGAGGCCGCCGCCCGCCTGTTCATCAGCGAGGCCACGGTCAAGACCCACGTGCTGCACATCTACGCCAAGCTGGGCGTCAACGACCGCGCCGCCGCGGTGGCGGCCGGGTTCGAGCGGGGCCTGCTGCCCCGACCTTGATCACAGAGCCGTGAACCAGGCCGGCGAATTCCCCCGGCCGTAGTCACGGCGATGAACCCGGCCCGTTCGGCTCGATTGTTTTCCTGGTGTACCGGCAGAGCAGGAAACCGTCGTCTTCCAGGACGTGGGCCAGGGTCAGCGGCAGCGGCGTGGCGACGGGGCCCGTGCCGGGGGTCCCGGCCACGATCCTGGGCGCGCCCGGGCCTGCCATCAGCGGCCCGATGGTCAGGCACAGCTCGTCGAGTAGGCCGGCCTCGACCAGCTGGGCGAGCAGGCGCGGGCCTCCCTCGGCGAGCATCCGCCGGTGGCCGCGTTTGGCCAGCTCGTCCACTGCGGTGGTGAGGTCGACGGTGTCCTGGCCCGCGATGATGACTTCCGCAAACCGGGCCACCAGGTCCCGCCGGGCCTCCGGGGCGCTGGCCGTGGTGATGACGATCGTGCGAGCGTGCGCCGGGGCAGCGGTGATGAGCGGGCTGTCCGGGTCGAGATCGAGCCGCCGGCTGACCACCGCGATCGGCGGCGTCGGCGGTCGGCCCTCCCGGAGGTGACTCCACAGCTCCTGCGTCCGGGCCGGCTTGTACTTCTCCTCGCGGACCGTGGACGCGCCGACCAGGATGACGTCGCACAGCGTGCGGAGCAGCGCGAAGACCCGCCGGTCGGTA
>DAIOWL010000077.1:0-1716 GCA_036758545.1 Streptosporangiaceae bacterium
GCGCGCGTTGGGCGGAGCGGGGGTGAAGGTTGTACCGTGCGACTGTGACGATGCCGCAGCCTGAGGAGCCCGTGCGGGCCAGGACCCGGGCGCGCGGAACCCGGCAGGCGCAGGCCCTGGCGGCCGCGCTGGAGAGCCTGCCGGGCTTCTGCAGTGCCCAGGAGATCCACGCGGAGCTGCGGCGCAGGGGCGAGCACGTCGGGCTGGCCACCGTCTACCGGCACCTGCAGGCGCTGAGCGAGGGCGGCAGCGTCGACGCGATCCGCGACGCCAGCGGCGAGATCCTCTACCGGCAGTGCGAGACGAGCGTCCACCACCACCACCTGACCTGCCGCAACTGCGGGCGCAGCGTGGAGGTCGAGGGCCGGGCCGTGGAGCAGTGGGCGGAGAAGGTCGCCGCCGAGGCGGGCTTCACCGACGTCGGCCACACCGTGGAACTGTTCGGCCTCTGCCCGCAATGCGTCCAGGGTTCGCTTTCATGATCGTGGGCAGTTTCGACCGTGTAGCGACCGAAACTGCCCATGATCATGGTTTCGCGGGCGGGAGGCGCGCACGGGTGGGGCTGGTGGGTTGGCGGTGCCCTAGGGCTAGGGGTTAGCCGCGGGGGCGGGGGAGCTTGCGCTTGGTTTTGGGTTTGGGGGGGTGGGCGGCGGCTAGTTCGGCTTTGCGGTCGGAGGCGTACATGTGCACGTACTCCTGGCCGGAGAGCTCCTTGATGGCGGCCATCACCTGCTCGGCGATGAGCTGACGGGCCTTGCCGGGCGGGGCGCTAGTGACCGACGCGGCGAACTCCAGGGGCGCGCCGATCCGCAGCTCGATGCGGCCGGGGCGCGGCACCACGTGGCCGGGGGGCAGCACCCGGCGGGTGCCGTGGATGCCCACCGGGATGACCGGCAGGCCGGATTTGAGCGCGAGCCAGCCGACGCCGGGGCGGCCCCGGTACAGCCGCCCGTCCGGCGACCGGGTGCCCTCGGGGTAGATGCCGAACAGGTTTCCTTCCCGCAGCAGCGCCAGCGCGGCCTCGAGCGTGTCCTGGGCGGCCCGCGGGCCGTCGCGGTCCATCTGCAGCTGGTTCGTGGCCTTCAGGTACCAGGCCCAGAGCCGGGCGGCGGGGCCGGAGGCGGTGAAGTACTCGGATTTGGCCGAGAACGTCACCGGGCGGTCCATCATCAGCGGCAGGAAGATCGAGTCGACCACGGACTGGTGGTTGGCGGCCAGGATGGCGCCGCCGGACGCGGGCACGTGCTCGGCGCCGGTCACCTTCGGCCGCCAGATGGTGTGCAAAAACGGCCCGGCGAGAACGCGGGACATCTGATACTGCACGGATCACCGTCTGCTAACCGTGGGGCGCGTGGGGGTCGTATCACCATAGCGTGCCTGGTCCGGGGGGTACGCGGCGGCGGCGAGGATCGCGATGCCGAGCGGCAGCGCGAACGGCAGCGCGGCGGCCGCCACGATCACGCCGGAGTCGTTGGCGAGCCAGCCGAGGACCGGCATCAGCCACAGCACGCCCAGCACCGGGCGCAGCAGCGGTTCGGCCTCGAAGGCCGCGGGCACGGTCGTCAGCCGGAACCAGGCCGGCCGCCAGAGCATCAGCCCGGTCACGATGACCACGATCGGGATCAGCGGGCTGAACGCGTTGACCGACAGCGAGCCGAGGTTGGAGTTGATCTTGCGCAGCAGCAGGCCGCCGGAGCGGCCGTGCAGGGTGTTGCC
>DAIOWL010000077.1:1816-13648 GCA_036758545.1 Streptosporangiaceae bacterium
CCGCCGCCGGAGGCGGGCAGGTGAGCACGCCGGCGCAGCAGGACCAGCGCCAGCCAGGCCGCGCCGAACAGGCCGGACAGGCCGTAGATGCCGAGCGCCTCGTTGCCGATCCCGTAGAACCGGCCGGCCTCCAGCACCGACAGGCCGAACGGGGTCTCCAGCTGCAGCCCCGACCCGGTCATCACGTCGACCCCCAGCACGGCCACGGTGAACAGGCAGATCACGCCCAACGGCGCGAGCGGGCCGCGGTTGCGGCAACCGAGCAGCGCGGCCCCCGCGATGACCAGGGCGAACGCCACCGAGACGCCGTACAGCCAGGCGGCCGGGTGCGCGGTCGTCGACCACGGCACCAGGTTAGCCAGGAAGGTGCCCGCGGGCACCGCGACGGCGAACACCCCGGCCACCCGCCACCGGCGGGCCCGGCGGCGGCGCTGCTCCGGCGCCGCGCCCCAGGACGCCAGGCCGATCGCGGCCAGCACCGCGGCGTCGGCCAGCGAGTAGGCCCAGAAGAACTCGTCGTGCGTGTCCCGCCACACCTGCTCGGCGGTGTCCCGGCCGGTCAGGGCCTGGACCGTGGCGGCGAGCGAGCCCCGGTCGCCGCGGGTGACGTGCGCGCCGACGGTCTGCGGCGGCACGCTGGCGCCCAGCCAGCCGAGCACGGTCGGGGTCAGGTCGGTGAGCACGACCAGGCCCGGCTGCCGGGTGGAGACCGCGTTGAGCAGGCCGGAGGAGTAGCCCGGGCCGTCGGCCAGGGCGAGCTGCAGGTGCGGCGGCTTGGACGGCGCGCCCGGCGCGGTGACCAGGAGCGTGGTGTCCGCGGGAAGCGCCGCCGCGATGGTGGCGAGCTGGGCGTCGGCGGTGGCGAGTTGCCGGGCCCGTTCGGTATATCCGAGCGTGCCGAGGTCCACCACGGTCAGCGGGCAGCGGGCCAGCACCGCCGCCGTGACCTGGGCCGGGCCGGGCAGGTAGGAGGCGACGTGGCCGGCCCGGTCGGCCAGGGCCAGCGCGGCGCCGGGGCCGGCGGCGGTGGCGCAGCCCGGGGTCTGCCCGGACAGCAGGCCCCAGTCGGGGTTGTTGTGGAACTGGTGGTTGTAGGTCTCGAGGGCGGGCAGGCCGGGGACGGTGGCGCCAGTGCCGTCGGGCTGCACGGCGGGGAAGACGCCGCAGGCGGCGTTGGTGTGGTCGGACTGGGCCCGGGCGCCCGCGTTCATCGTGAGCCAGCCGTCGGCCGGGCAGGTCAGCGGGAGCACCGCGTAGTCGACGAGGTTGCCCACCGAGCCCTGGCCGGCCAGCCGCCACAGCTCCGGGGTCCTGGCCTCGGACACATCGCTCCAGCGCAGCCCGGACAGGCCGACCACGACCACGTGCTGTGCCCGCGGCGGCGTCTCGGCGGCCCGGGCCGGGGTGGCCAGGGCCAGGAC
The DNA here is from genome assembly GCA_036758545.1 of Streptosporangiaceae bacterium. Taxonomy (GTDB): domain Bacteria; phylum Actinomycetota; class Actinomycetes; order Streptosporangiales; family Streptosporangiaceae; genus Palsa-504. The sequence goes on from DAIOWL010000077.1 coordinate 3,238, forward strand.
CGCGAACAGGCAGGCGAGGAGGGCCGACCAGATCACCGCGGGCCTCGTGCTCACCGGTTCACCGTATCCGGCTATTTATTCCGAACGGGCCGGGTACACGTCAACGTGACCGCTCTCACCGGCCACGATGTCGCCGATGAGCGCGGCGGGCAGCTCTTGCGCCCGGAGCGCGTCCAGCAGGGCGGGCGCCGCCGCGGGCGGCGCGGCCAGGAGCAGCCCGCCCGAGGTCTGCGCGTCGTGCAGGAGCACGGCGACCTCGGCCGGGACCGCCGGGTCGACGGCGGCGAAGCCGCGCATCCGCTCGGTGTTGGCCCGGGTCCCGCCGGATATGAAGCCGGCCCGGGCGAGTTCGGCGGCGCCGGGCAGCAAGGGGACCGAGGCGGCGTATATGCGCGCCGCGGCCTGGCTCGCGGCCAGCATCCGGTGCAAGTGCCCGAGCAGGCCGAACCCGGTCACGTCGGTGGCGGCGATGACGCCGGCCTGCAGCGCGGCCTGACTCGCGCCGGCGTTGAGCAGGGTCATCGAGGCGACGGCGGCGGTGATGACGTCCTCGGGCGCCTGGCTGTGCTTGAGCGCGGTGGCGACCACGCCGGTGCCGATGGCCTTGGTCAGGATGAGCTGGTCCCCTGGGGTGGCACGGTCGATGGTCATCAGCCGCGCCGGGTCGGCCAGGCCGGTCACGGCCAGGCCGTACTTAGGCACCGGGTCGTCGATGGTGTGCCCGCCCGCGACGAAACAGCCGGCCTGCGCGGCCACCTCGGCGCCGCCGCGCAGCACCTGGCCGAGGATGGCCAGGTCCAGTCCCTCGCCGGGCCAGGCGGCCAGGTTGACCGCGAACAGCGGCCGGCCGCCCATGGCATAGACGTCGGACAGCGCGTTCGCGGCCGCGATCCGGCCCCAGTCGGCCGGGTCGTCGACGATCGGGGTGAAGAAGTCCGTGGTCAGCACCAGCGCGCGCTCGTCGTCGAGGCGGAGCACCGCCGCGTCGTCGCCCTCGGCCGCGCCGACGAGCAGGTCGCCGGCGGCCGGGCCCATGGCGGGGGCGCCCTGCAGGCCGGCGAACAGCTGCTCCAGCTTGGCCAGCGGCAGCTTGCAGGCACAGCCCGCGCCGGGCGACAGCGAGGTCAGCCGGGGCGCATGGGTTTGTTCGACCGTCACGCTCGCCACTGTAGCCGGGGCGGCGGCGTCGGCCGGCCCCTCTGCCCGTTACGGGAGAAGCTTGCGTTCCGGACGGTCGGGTTTCCATTCGACCAGGATGGCGGTGGCGTCGTCGCGGAGCCGGCCGTGCTGATAGTCCAGGATGGCCCGGTTGAGCCTGCGCATCGTCTCGGGGGCGGGCAGGCCCGCGCTGCTGTGCCGGATGATGAAGTCGGCCAGCCGCTCGCTGCCGAACGGGACGCCGTCGGCGGCCCGGCCTTCGGTCACCCCGTCGGTATAGAGCAGCAGCCGGTCGCCGGGCTCCAGCTTCTCGGTGCACTCCACGGCTGAGGCCTCGACGTCGTACACCCCCTGGAGCTGGCGGTTCATCACGCCGACCAGGCCCAGCGGCGGCTGGGGCGGGCGCTGGAGTTCCTTGACCGTCCGGTTCCCGCGGATGAGCAGCGGCGCCGGATTACCGCAGGGAATCCAGCGAAGCAGCCCGGTAACCAGGTCGAGGTCGCACAGCAGGGCGGCGACGAACCTGCTGTCGCCGAACTGGCTGGCGATGGCGTGGTCGGCCCGGGCCATGATGCCGACCAGCGACCCGCCGGCCCGCCGGGTACTGCGGCACGAGGCCAGCGCCACGCTGGCCAGCAGGCCCGCGGCCAGGTCGTGACCGAGCGCGTCGAAGATCGACACGTGCAGGTGATCGCCGAGCAGTGCGTAGTCGAAGGCGTCCCCGCCAGCCTCGTAGGCCGGCTCCAGCGTCGCGCACACCTGAACCCCGGTGGTCGCGAACGTCCGCGGCGGCAGGAAGGCCCAGACCAGTTCGGCCTGCAGGGCCATCTCCGTGCTGCGCTGAACCTGGGCGTAGGTGTCGTTGTAGCTGCTCTTGCCGGCGATCAGCACCCCGGCGAGCGAGGCGAGCGTGCGGTATCTGGCCAGCATGGCCTGGCTGAGGTCGGTGGCGGCCAGGCCGAGCACGCCCAGCCGTTCGGTACCGTCCACCAGCGGGATCCACAGCTGGTGGAGATCTCCGGCCCGGCCGGACTGGACGGTGATCGTCTGGTAGGCGCGCCCGGCCAGGGTGGAGTCGATGGACAGTACGTCCGGGGCACGGCCGCCCGGGGGGACCAGCGGCGTCAGGTGCCGCTGCTGCAGGTCGGCCAGGTAGACCTGCACGGCGGACACGCCGAGCGGCCGGGCCGCCTGGGTCAGCGCCCAGGCCACGTCGGCCGGCTGCATCAGGTGAGACCGGCCGAGCAGTTCGGCCGTCACCCGCCCGGCGACCGCATCCAGATCAGGCGCTGCGCTGGGTTCGTGCATGCTTCCCCCTTGGTCCACGGCCCATGACGGCAGCTCCGTTCTCCTCGCGCCGGCACGAAGTGGCCGACCGTCTGCCCGCTTGCACTGCCGGGCAAACCCGCCCTGCGGCCGCGGGACGCGGCCAGTTTCCGCCGAAATCAGTGCTTACCCTGCACATAATGCGGTGGCATGGGGGTAAGGCGGCGGGACCGTGAGCGCGACGCGCCTATCCGCATTGGAGCAAGGTGAATTCCATCGCCATCTCATGTCGGGACCATGCCGTGACTGGGCAGCCACGATCCGTCATTGGTTATGGTTGTTCCTGATGTCTGAAAACAGGAAGCCGAGCCACGACTTCGTGGTAGTGGCTAGCCGCCTGCCGGTAGACCGGATCGAGGACGCCGACGGCGGTACCACGTGGCGGACCAGCCCAGGCGGCCTGGTCACCGCGCTCGAGCCGGTGATGCGCGAGGCCGGCGGCGTATGGATCGGCTGGTCGGGCGATGCCGGGCCGGCCCCGGGGACGTTTGAAGCGGACGGTCTGCAGCTGGTCGGGCTGGGCCTGTCCGATGCCGAGGTCAGGCACTTCTACGAGGGCTTTTGCAACGCGACACTGTGGCCGCTCTACCACGACGTCATCTCGCCGCCACAGTTCCACCGCCGGTGGTGGGAGGCGTACGTGACGGTCAACCGCCGCTTCGCGCAGGCCGCGGCCGAACAGGCGGCGCCGGGGGCGACCGTGTGGGTGCACGACTACCAGCTCCAGCTGGTGCCGCGGATGCTGCGTGAGCGGCGCGACGATGTGCGGATCGGCTTCTTCAACCACATCCCGTTCCCCGGCTACGAGATCTTCGCCCAGCTTCCGTGGCGGCGGCAGGTGGTGGAGGGCCTGCTCGGCGCCGACCTGCTGGGGTTCCAGCGCCGGGCCGACGCCACCAACTTCCTGCGAGCCTGCCGCCGGGCCGTCGGCCTGAACACGAAGGGGTCGACCGTGCGGGTCGCCGAGCCGGGAGGCTCGCGGGAGATCCACGCGGCCGCGTTCCCGATCTCGATCGACGCGAAGGGCCTGGCCGAGATCGCCCGGCGAGACGACGTCAGGAAACGGTCCGCGCAGCTCAAGGAAGCGCTGGGCGAGCCGGGCCTGGTGCTGCTGGGCGTCGACCGATTGGACTACACCAAGGGCATCCTGCACCGGCTGCGGGCCTACGGCGAGCTGGTGGCCGCCGGGCGGCTCGGGCCGCGGCCGGTGCTGATCCAGGTGGCCAGCCCGAGCCGGGAACGGGTCGAGGCGTACCAGACGCTTCGGGACGAGGTCGAGGTGATGGTGGGCCGGATCAACGGCGAGCACGGGGAGGTGGGCTACTCCCCCGTGCACTACCTGCACCAGTCCTACCCGCGCGAGGAGATGGCCGCGCTGTACCTGGCCGGGGACGTGATGCTGGTGACGCCGCTGCGGGACGGCATGAACCTGGTGGCCAAGGAGTACGTGGCGTGCCGGAACGACGAGAACGGCGCGCTGGTGCTGAGCGAGTTCACCGGGGCGGCCGACGAGCTGGCCGGGGCGTTCCTGGTCAACCCGCACGACATCGAGGGCCTGAAGGACGCCGTCGTCCGCGCCACCAACACCGGCCCGGCCGAGGCCAGGCGGCGGATGCGCGCCATGCGCAGGCGGGTCTTCGAGCACGATGTGGCCCGCTGGGCGACCGACTTCCTGGACACGCTGGGCCGCACCCAGATCGGCGCGGAGGGCGCTCAGCCGGCCGCGGAGTCCGAGGCAAGCTGACCGGCCGCGCCATGATGATCAGGACGGGATTGGCGCTGCCCGTGTGCTAACCGTGTCAGGCGGCCCGGTGCGGGGGATCGGCGGATTCCCGGCCGAGCATCCGGTTGAGGGCGCGCCGGGCGGTTTCGGCCCAGCTGGTGTGTTCGGGTCGCGGCGGTGGCGGGGCGGGGTCCTGGGCTTGGGCCTGGTCCTGGGCCTCTGCCGCCGGGGCGGCGGGCTTGACGTCCCGCTGGGCGTGGTCCTCGCGGATGTGCAGGTCGAGGAGCGACCGGGCGGGGTACCTGAGCCCGCAGAGCGGGCACGTGAGGCTGGACATGTGATTCCTCCTGGGTTAGCTGCCCGGCAGTTCGCCGAGCGTGACCTGGACGCTGCGGTCCTGGCCGTCGCGGCTGATGGTCACGGTGACCGTGTCGCCGGGCTTGGCGGCGGCCAGCGCCTGGGACAGCGCGGTGGTGTCGGTGGTCTGTGCCCCGCCGACCGCGGTGATGACATCGCCGGCGCGAAGCCCGGCCCGTTCGGCCCCTCCACCATTGGTCACGGCGACCACGCCGACACCTCCCGCGGTGCCGTCCGGGCCGAGGACGGTCGCGACCTCGGCGCCTATCGCGGCCCGGTGCGAGTTGGTGACGTGCCCGGTGTCGATGATCTGGGTGGCGATGTCGCGGGCCAGGTTGGACGGGATGGCGAAGCCGATGCCCTGGGCCTGGCCGCCGCCCTGCGGGCTGCCCGCGGCCAGCGTCGGGATGCCGACGACCTGGCCGGAGGTGCTGACCAGCGCGCCGCCGCTGTTGCCCGGGTTGATCGGGGCGCTGGTCTGGATCGCGCCCGGGAGCGTGGCCGCGGGCGAGCCGTCCGTGGCCGGCTCGGTGACCGCGCGGTCGGTGGCGGAGATGATCCCCTGGGTGACGCTGCCGGACAGGCCGAGCGGGTTACCGATGGCGAGCACCACGTCGCCGGCCTGCACCTTGCCCGAGTCGCCGAACGTGGCCGGCTGCAGCCCGGAGGGGTCGTCGGCGCGGATGACCGCGAGGTCGTCGGGCGGGTAGGTGCCGACGAGCCTGGCGCTGCGCGGGGCGGTGTCCCCGGCCACCTGGACCTGGAACTTGGTGGCGTCGCCCGCGACGTGCGCGTTCGTGACGATGTTGCCCTTCGTGTCGAGCACCACGCCGGAGCCGAGCCCGTTCTCGGTCCTGATCAGCACCACCGAGGGCAGCACCTGCCGGACCACGCTGGCGTAGCTGGCGGGGCCTGGCGTGGCGGGGCCGGGCACGGCCGGGCTCTGGGTCGCGGTCGCCGCCGCCAGGGTCCCTGACGCGCTCGAGTCAGTCGCGGCCGCGCCGATCGCGACGCCGCTGCCCCCGATCACCAGCGCTGCTACCGTGGCCAGACCCGCGCGGCGCACCCGCTGCGTCGTGTTCATCGGTTGTGTCTCCTCCGTCTCTGCTTGACACTCACAGCAAAGCCGGGCGCTGCGCAGGCGCGGTGACGCGGCGATGGGGACGATGTGGAGGAAGGCTGAGGCTAGGCCGAAGGCAAGCTGAGCGTCATCTGAGTGCCATGGTCCAGCTCGCTGGTGGCGGTCAGCTGGCCGCCGTGGGCCTGCGCCAGCTCGGCCGCGACGGCCAGGCCGATGCCGCTGCCGGAGATCTGCGCGGCCTGCTGGCCGCGGAAGAACCGGTCGAAGATGCGCGGCAGGTCATCGGCGGCGATCCCGGCACCGGTGTCGGTGACGCGCAGGACCGCGTGGGAGCCGGTCCGTTCGGTACTGATCGTGACGCGGCCGCCGGACTGGGTGAACTTCAGCGCGTTGGTGAGCAGGTTCGTGATCACCTGGTGCAGCCAGTGCGGGTCCGCCAGCACCGGGCTCGCGGCCAGCTCCCGGTCCAGGGTGATGCCCGCCGCCTCGAACCTACGGGCCAGGCTGTCGGCCGCCGTGGCGGCGAGCTCGGCCAGGTCGGCCTGGCTCCGGGCCAGGTTGAGGTAGGCCGCGTCGGCGGCGGCCAGCGTCTGCAGGTCGCCGACCATGCGCGCCAGCCGCAGCACCTCGTCGCGGAGGGACCCGAGCTCGGCCGGGGTGGGTTCGGCCACGCCGTCGAGCAGCGCCTCGTGGCCCGCCTGCAAGATGGCGATGGGGGTGCGCAGCTCGTGCGCGACGTCGGCGACCAGGTTGCGGCGGATCTGCTCCTGCCGGTCCAGGGTGCCGGCCATCTGGTCGAACGCGGCGGCCAGCTCGCGCAGCTCGCCGGGCGCGTGGATCTCGCCGACCCGGGCGGCCCGGTCCCCCGCCGCCATCGCCCGGGTCGCCGCGATCAGCCGGATGACCGGGCGGGTGATCCGCCGGGCCACGGCGAGCCCGGTGAGCAGCGCGAGCAGGGCGGCCAGCCCGGCCGCGCCGGCGATGGCGCGCAGCAGCGCGGTCTGCAGGCTGCGGTCGGCGGCGTTGAGCCCGGAACCGGTGGACCGCACCAGCGCGGTGCCCGCTCGCTGGCCGCGGACGACGATCGGCAGGCTCGACTGCGAGCCGTCCGCGGCCGCGAAGGCGGGTGAGACCGCGACGGGGGTCCCGGCCTGGTCGCGGATCTGCACGGCCGTGCCGGTGGAGGCGGCCAGGTCGAGGACGGACGCGAGGTCGGCTCCGGACCACGTGTTGTTCCGGTCCCACGCGGCCCCGGCCGAGACCGCGACGGCCTTGGCCAGCGCGGCGCGCTGCTGGCTGGCCAGGTTGGAGACGTCGGCGGCGGCGAACGCCGCGGTGAGCCCCGCGAGCAGCGCGACCGCGGCCAGCGCGACGCTGAGGAACGCCAGCGCCAGGCGCAGGCCGAGCGTGCCACCCAGGGGTACGGTCCCAGGCTGTGCGGGCCCGGGATCAGTCATCGCGGGCCAGGCCGAGGCGGTAACCGCCGCCGAGTACGGTCTGCACGATCTTGGGGTTGCCGGGATCCTCCTCGACCTTGCGGCGCAGGTTCTTCACGTGCGAGTCGACGGTGCGCTCGTAGCCTTCGAACTCGTACCCGCGCACCCGGTTGATCAGCTCGAACCTGGAATACACCCGGCCCGGGACGGTGGCCAGCGCGGTGAGGACCCCCCACTCGGTGGGGGTCAGGGCGACAGCCGCGCCGCGCACCATGGCCTGCCGCTGCGGCTCGTCGATGACGAGCTCGCCCCCACCGTAGCTGGCTAGCCCCTGGGAGGCGGCCGGGCCGCCGCGACGCAGGATCGCCTGCACCCGGAGGACGAGCTCGCGCGGGCTGAACGGCTTCGTCACGTAGTCGTCGGCGCCCAGCTCGAGCCCGCGGATCCGGTCCTCCTCCGCGGTCTTGGCCGTCAGCATCAGGATCGGCGTGCCGGCCGTCGGCCCGGTCGCCCTGAGTTCGCGTGCCACGGTCTCGCCCGGCACGTCCGGCAGCCCGAGATCCAGGATCACCAGGTCCGGCGCCGAGGTCAGGGCCATGGTGATCGCTTCCGCGCCCGAATCGGTGGACAGTACGGTGAACCCGGCTCGCTCCAGGTAGGACCGGACCAGGTCGCGCAGCTTGCGCTCGTCCTCAACCACCAGCACCGTCGACGCCATCGTCGCTCCTCTCGCCTTCCCGCCCCGTCACCCCGGGGGGCACGCCTGGACGTTCCCATGATCCTCACACGGGAACCGGCCCTCGCCTCCACACCATCACCATGTCAGCTTCACTAGGCCCGCACGGCCGCCGGGTGCACTGATCATGACCGCACCAGCAGCTGGAGGGCGAGCGGATGACCGGAATCGACCTGATCGTGCTGGCCCCGTGGATCGTCTTCGTCGCGGGGCTGGCCGTCATCTGCATTCTCCTGCTGCGCTCACGGCACGCGTCCGGTTCCGGGCGCGCGTCCGGTTCGCGGCGCGTACTCGGTTCCCGGCCCCAGCGGCCGCCTCGTTCCGCCCGTGGCGGCCCGGCGGGCCGGGAACCGGCCCGCCGCCCAGACCCACAGGAAACGGAATGTCGCGAGAACAACGCAGAGGCCACGCCGCAATGACCGCCGAACAGAGCGCAGGAACCCCCGGTCCGCGCTGGCGGGCGCTGCTCGAGGCCCGCTGGCAGGCCTACGTGCAGGAGGTCACCGAGCTGTCGCTGGCTTACCACGTCGCGGCCGCGGCCGTCCCGGACGGCACCGGCGACGGAGCCGGCCAGCCGGAGATAGCCGCGCTGCTGCGCCGGGCGGTCCGGGCCCGCAGGAAGCTGGCGGACATCGAGGACGCCCTGGCCCGCCTGGCGGCGGGCCGCTTCGGCGCCTGCGAGCAGTGCGGATCACCGGTCCCGGGCGGGCTGCTTCGCGCGGCTCCCGAGACCAGGTACTGCGCGCGCTGCGACGCGCCGTCTGAGGCGTCTGGAGTGCCTGGAGTTTCTGGGGAACTGCCGCCCGCTGAAGCTGGGCCGGACGAGGTCCGGCCGCAGCCGCTGGCTGGACGTGCTACACGATGACGGCGGTACCCCTGTGGGCGTGGGGCGTTACCCTCGCCGTTCTCGCCGTGCTCATCGTCATCGATCTCGTCCTCACCAGAGGGCCGGAAAGCAGCCTGCGCGCCGCGGCGATAGAGAGCGGCCTGTGGTTCGCGGCCGCGCTGGCGTTCGGCGGGGTCCTCTGGCTATGGCGCGGCCCGACCACCGGCAGCCAGTACCTAGCTGGCTATCTGCTTGAACGAGCCCTCAGCGTGGACAACGTCTTCGTGTTCGTGCTGCTGTTCGTCTCGATGCGGGTGCCGGCCGAACTGCAGAAGCGGATCTTGTTCCTCGGCGTGGTCGGCGCACTCGTGCTCCGCGGTGTGTTCATCGCGGCCGGCGGCGCGCTCATCGAGCACGTCAGCTGGATCTTCTACCTGTTCGGCGCGATGGTGCTGGTGGCCGGGGCGCGGATGTTCCGGGCCGGCGAGGGCGGATCGAGCAACAACTTCGCCGTGCGCGGCCTGCGCCGGGTGCTGCCGGTTTCCGAGCACTACGAGGGGAACCGGCTCCTCACCCGGGTGAGCGGCCGGGCCATGGCCACGCCGCTGCTCGTGGCGCTGGTAGCCATCGCGGTCACCGACGTAGTGTTCGCGCTCGACTCGATCCCCGCGGTGTTCGGCGTGACCAGGGACCTGTTCGTGGTGTTCACGTCCAACGCCTTCGCCGTCCTCGGCCTGCGGGCGCTGTATTTCCTGCTGGCGGGTTCGGCCGACCGGTTTGTTTACCTCAAGCCGGGTATCGCTCTACTGCTGGTTTTCATCGGCGTGAAGATGCTCCTGTACGACGTGGTGCACATGCCGATATGGGTGAGTCTGGTGGTGATCGCCGTGGTCGCGGGGGGCGCGATAGGCGCGAGCTTGTGGCACGACCGGCGCCTGCGCCGCGTGCGCGAGGCGCCGCGTCCGCCCGCTGAGCCGTATCCGGCGGCTGAGCCGTATCCGGCGGCCGAGTCGCGTCAGGGAGCTGAGTCGCGTCAGGGAGCTGAGTCGCGTCAGGCGGCCGAGCCGCGCGGACCGGTGCGTACGTGAGCGCGCTCGCCAGCCTGCAGGTCGACTCCCTGCTCTCGTACGCGGCCGCGATCGTCTTTCCGGCGCTGGACGCGGTTCTCCCCGTGCTGCCCAGCGAGACCATCATCATCACGCTCGGCGTGGTGACCGCGGGCAGCGCCGATCCCCGCATCGCGCTGCTGGTGGCGTGCGCGGCGGCCGGGGCGTTCCTCGGCGACAACCTCTGCTACATACTCGGCAGCAGGTTCGGCCCGTGGATCGATCGCCGGTTCTTCCGGAGCGAGAAGGGCGCCAAGCAGCGGGCCTGGGCCGTCCAGTCGCTGGAGCGGTACGGGATACCGCTGATCATCGCCTGCCGGTTCATCCCCGGCGGCCGGACGGCAGTCATGCTGTCCTGCGGCATCGTCCGCTACGACCGCCGCCGCTTCATCATCGCGACCGCGATCGCGGGCGTGATCTGGGCGTGCTACGCGTTCTTCATCGGCCGGCTGGGCGGCAAGGCCTTCGAGGACAAGCCGTGGGCCGGCCTGCTGCTCGCGTTCGGCGGCACGCTCGCGATCAGCGGGCTGATCGAGCTGGTCCGGCGGCTCAGGGCCCGCCGGACCCAGCGCCGGGCCGGCGCGCAGGGCCAGGGCGACGCACAGAGCCAGGCCGACACGCAAGGCCACACCGATTTGCAGGGCCAGGGCGACGCGCAGGGC
>DAIOWL010000078.1:0-13614 GCA_036758545.1 Streptosporangiaceae bacterium
CGACCGCGGGCGGCCGCCACGAACAGGGGGCGGGCCGGCTCGGCTAGGCCGAGCGCGCCGGCCAGCAGCTCGGCGGTGTCCTTGCGGGCGGTGCGGTGGATGCCCCGTTCCAGGTCACTGACCGATCTGGGGCTCAGGCTTGCCGCCTCGGCCAGCTCCTCCTGGGTCAGCCCGGCCTCGGCCCGCAGCTGCCGCACCAGGCCGCCGAACCCCTGCGCACGCGGCTCCGCCATGATCTGGCATCCCCTCCGCGGTCCTCGTCATCCCACCCGCACCACAACCCGGCGCATCGCTAACAGGACCACCCCAAGGTTAACCAGGCCCGGCCACCTGCACCATCTCTTGCCAGCTGAAGCCCACGGATCGTGTGGGCCGTCATGTGGCCGTTGTGTGGGTCCGCATGTGTGGTGATCAGACAAGCCGCCGGACACCGTGAAACCAGTCAGCCGCGCACGCCCGCGCGGATCAGGAAGAAAGGAAACTCTCGCCATGTTCGACCGCCTCGCCGTACACCGGCCGCCGAAGATCAGGAATCTCTCGACCCGCACCCGCTACGCGATCGGCACCGCCGCAGTGATCCCCGCCCTGCTGATCGGCGTACTCGGCAGCACCCACTCAGGCCCGCCGCACGATAGCGGCCTCGTCGCCTGCGCGTACCCGTTGGCCACGCACGACGTCCCCGCGGCCGACTACAAGAAGCTCCGTGCCGAGTTCGCCGGCTCGCGCTGGCCGGACCTGCGCAACGCGGGCACCGCCTACGTCGATCTGGCCGTGCAGCTACTCACTCCGCAGTCCACCGACGGGTACCAGACCGTCTGGTTCTACCAGCGGCTGTCCGCCGCCTGCGCAAAGCACGGACAGTGAACGGCAGGGAGTCCTAGTCGAGCGGGAAGGAGCGATCATGGCCGCCACTCTTGAAGCCTCAGTCAACCGCCCGGCAGGCGCCAGCATCGACGGTTCCTGGCGCTGATACCCGTCGGGCGACATGTCCAGGCCGCACAGAACGGCCAGTTCTGGCGGCCTCGCCCGTGGGCTGCCAGCGGCGTTGATACTCCGCAGTCGAAATGATCGCTGGGCGAAGCCGCTTACCCATCCGTGCGGGCAGCGCTGGCTGCGTGGAAACCGGGCCGGGGTGGTGGCAGTCTGGCCACATGACAACGGATGAGCGGGACCGGCTGGGCGCTTTCGCGCTGCGGGTATGGGGCTATAAGCAGGGCGAGGTGGTCTCGCTGATGATTCACCTGGGCGATCGGCTGGGCCTGTACCGGGCCATGACTGGCCGGGGGCCGATGACGGCGGCCGGGCTTGCGGCTGCCACCGGATTGCAGGAGCGCTGGCTGCTGGAGTGGCTTCGCGGCCAGGCGGCAGCTGGCCTGATCGGCACCGAAGACGGCGAGGCTTTCGAGTTGAGCGCGGAGGCCGTGGCAGTCCTGGCGGATAATCGCCGGAGTCTATGGTTCGCGGCCGGCGCGTTCGCTGGCGGCGCCGCACCGCCGGAGGTAGTGGAGCGGCTGGCCGGCGCCTTTGGTTCCGGGATCGGGCTGACATACGACGATCTCGGCCCGGCCGCCGCGCAGGCGATAGAGCGCATGACCGAGCCCTGGACCAGGCTCGCCCTGGTCCCGCTGATCCTGCCCGCCCTGGACGGCGTGGTCGATCGCCTGCAAGCCGGAGCGCGGGTAGCAGACGTCGGGTGCGGTTCCGGCGTGGCTGTGTGCACGATGGCGGCCGCTTTCCCCGGCTCCCGGTTCGAGGGGCTCGACCCCTCCCAGCACGCGATCGACCGCGCCCGCCGCAGGGCGGCCGAAAACGGGCTGGAGAACGTGGAATTCCGGGCGGCCGGGGCGGAGGATCTGCCGGACGGCTCCCGCTACGACTTCGTCATGACCCTTGACTGCCTCCATGACATGCCCCGCCCGGCGCAAGCAGCAGCCGCCATCCGCCGTGCCGTCCGGCCGGACGGCACGTGGCTGATCAAGGACATCCGGTCGGGCCCGGCCTGGCAGGACAACCTCCGCAATCCTGTCCTGGCCCTGATGTACGGGCTGTCGGTGACCAGCTGCCTGTCCTCGGGCCTGTCCGAGCCGGGCGGAGCCGGACTCGGGACGCTCGGCCTTCATCCCGGGCTAGCCGAGCGGATGTGCCGGGAAGCCGGTTTCTCGCGCTTCGCCCGGCACGACTTCGATGACCCGGTGAACCTGTACTACGAAGTTCGCCCCTGACCACGCGCCGCTCGGCCCGCTCGGCATCGCTGACGGGGATGTCCAGGTGCACCTGCCAGGGACAGGCGGGATCGGGCCACTGCGGCTGAACCCACGCGGCTACGCGCCGGAAGCCAGCTAGCGCTCGCCGGATCCGGAACCGATGACTGCCCAGCCGTTCGGCCGGCCTGGTCTTAGCGGATCGACGCCGGCGGGTCGATGATGTCGGCTGCCTGCCGTAGCGCGCGGGCTATCCGCTCCCGCGGCGTCGCCTGCCGCAGCTCTTCCGTAAGCTCGGAGACCAGCTCGCGCAACGGCGTCAGGTCAAGCACCCCAGGCTCGCCGCCGGTGTTCGTCACCCGCCTGGCCCTGGCGGCCTGGGCTGTACGGCGCGCCTGGTCAGCCAGGCGGCTGGTGACCAGATCGCTCAGGCGCGTTCCCCCGGCCAGCGTGACGTCTTTGCCAGTGGCCGGGCTGACCGGCGCATCGGGGGCAGCACCTGGCTGCGTATCAGGGGTAGCATCTGCCTGCGCATCCTCAGACATCGCAATCACCTCACTTCGCGATCCTAGACGGCCCGGGGTGTATGACGGGCGGGAACGCTTCCCGCCCGGCTCCTGTCTCTACGGCAGTCACCTCTAACTCGCGGTCCCGATCGTCCCGGCCACACGTCCCATTGTCACCGTGAACTATTCCGCAACCCGGATGTCTTGTGCTATACGCCGACCGTAGCCGACTCCCCGCAATGTTCGCGGGGCAGTTCACGGTGCATACCACCGTGCTACGGCGCGTACAGATGACCCAGATCGGCGCCCATCATGGGCGACATCGTCTGACCTGTCGGCTGCGCCATACCGGCGGTTATCTGAAGTCGTCTGCAGATAATGCCTGGTAGACGGGCATTTCTGCTGCGTAGACATGTCACCGCAGGAGCGGCCTGCGCTGACCGCCGACAGCAGCGGTTTACGGCCCAACCAGGTCCCTTGCGCCGACGACGGGATCCGCCGGATGGCGGATGTCTCATGCTGCCCCGAGGCGGCACAGTAGACAATGTCGCCGGGGGAAGGCGACGGTCGCCGCGGTCGGCGCAGGCTGATCGTCACGGAGGAATTATGACGAACCCGATCATGCCGCCGAGTCCAGCACGACTGACAGAGGACGGACGGTGCCCGCATCAGCCCCCGTGCCCAGGTGCGCTGGAACCGGATCGCCTCGCCGCCCGGCTGGTCGCTCGTTACCCCGACCAGGGCTGGAGCCTGCTGTGCAACGGAGTGGTGTTGCTCGACGACGGCGACCAGCTACTTCCAGACGGCCGGATCGTCTCCCTGCCGCCGCACGTCCCAGTGCTGCCGTAGTAAGAGAAAACAGCGGCGTCACCAGCGAAAGGGCAAAAGCAGATCGAGCCGTCTGGCATCAGGGAGCTAATCGGCTCGCCCGACGTGAGCTGCTCCTCAGGCTCAAGTGAGTCGGCTGACGCTTTGGTTCGTCGGCGCTTTCCTCGTTCTTGACACGCATACTCGCCAAAAGGACTCCGGAGGCGATCCTCAGTTCCTCTGAGGCCACCGCCGCTGGTCACCCGCCACTTGGGCGCCCGCGTGACTGACGCACAGCATGGGACGCGCCTGGGTTCCTGCTTCATGGTCGAAGAAGCCCAGATACCGCAGCAGACCCCACCGGGCATACGCGTCATGCAGGTCATCAGCTGAATAGGCAGGAGCAGTGACGAGCGAAACCAGGTGCAGTGCTTCCACCGGACGCAAAAAGACAGCCGGAGGATGGTGGCCGGCGACAGCAGCTTTGCCTTCTGGCACAGTCTGACTGCTGAGTACCTGCTTCAGCAGGTACTCAGCGTTCCCGGGCACCGGCATGCGCGCCGTCGTCCCGGCAACGGCTAGGGCACCGGCACGATCCATGCCAGCAAATCGTAGTCATAAACGGCAAACCAGTTCATGGTGGCACTCGTGACCGGCAGCCCGGACAAAGACGGGCTTCGGGCGGCTACCGAGCCACAGGACATGGAGTGCGAGGCGCCCAGGCGGGACTGCGCACTGGTCCTGGGATCAGCGCTGATCACGTAACGTGATCGAAATCTAGGGAAAGGCACGCGTCGAGCGCCGACTATGCGCCAGGGCCTGCGGGCCGCGCGTGGCAGGCCTGGACGCGCGTATCACTCGGTTCTGCGGTGCGATGGGGCGGGGTGGCCGGCAGGCCGTCACCGCCGACAGCGGCGCCGGCCTGCAGGCGCGCCGCTCACCACCCCGCTGTGGACTGGACTAGTAAAGCTGCCAGCCATCCGCACCCCAGGGCATTTAAGCATCCTCGCCGCGGAACAGGAGCTGCTCCCGTCCGACGCCGTGAAAGAGTACATCGCCGTAAACTCCCGGGGGCCCGGCATCCCCGTAGGCGGGCCGACCTTCTACCGTCCCGGCTCGCGCCGACTCGTCTTCGCAGAGGATTCATCACCATAAGCGCGCATCAGGGGCCGTTCCCGGCGCCTCAGAGAGATATACGGTTCACTTCATGAGGAGGGAAAGACATGCCTGAACCGACGCTGGTGCCGCTGCCTGGTAGCGAACGATACGAGCAGCCAGGCGCGACCCGGATCGGCCCGGTTCCTGCCGACGAGACGATCCAATTCTCGGTGGTCGTGCGCCCGCGCACGGGCGCGCCCGATATGGGAGAGGTGGCACGCAACGCGGCCATAACGGGCCAGTTCCTCGGCCGGGAGGAACTGGCCGATGCCGAGGCCCCCGACCCCGCCGACGTTCAGGCGGTCGAGGAGTACGCGCGGCGGAACGGCCTTACCGTCGAGGGTGTCGACCCCGTCACCCGCCGGGTGAAGCTCGCCGGTTCCGCAGCCGCGGTCAAGCAGGCGTTCGGCGTGTCGCTTGACCGGTACGAGCATCGGGGCACGACATTCCGCGGGCGCACCGGCCCGGTACAGGTCCCGGAGAGCCTGGCGGCCATCATCGTCGGCGTCCTTGGCACCGACGATCGCCCGATGGCGCATCGGCTGATCACCGTCGCCCCTCAGTCCGTCAGCGGCCACTCGGTGCCGATGACCGCCGTGCAGATGGCGTCGTATTACAACTATCCGGCCGGTCTGGACGGCACCGGGCAGTGCATCGGGATCATTGAGTTCGGCGGCGGGTACTTCATCCAGGACATCAACAGGTACTTCACGCAGCTCGGGATGAATACGCCCTCGATCGTCGACGTACCGGTGGCCGGGGGCTCGAACAGCCCGACGCCGGGCACCGGTCTCACAAAAGACATCGGCAGCCTTGAGACCGCGGAAGTCGAGCTCGACATCGAGGTCGCAGGATCCGCGGCACCAGGCGCCAGCATGGCTGTGTACTTCGTCGGAACCGCCAGCACGAATAACTGGGTTGACGCCATTACCGCGGCGATCAACGACAGCACCAACAACCCCTCGGTGCTGTCGATCAGCTGGGGGCTGGCCGAGGACGCCGCGCCTCCTCAGTTTCTCACCCCGGTCGACCAGGCGCTTACCTCGGCTGCGGCGGCGGGCCTGACGGTACTGATCGCCTCCGGCGACCAGGGGTCCACGGGCAGCTGGGGTCAGCATGGTCCACCCGACGCGCTGGCCCATGTCAACTTCCCGGCCTCCTCGCCGAACGCCACTGGCGTCGGCGGCACCGTGCTGCAACCGGACGGCAGCAGCGGAGTGGCCGGCGAGGTCGTCTGGGACAACGGCGCGACTACAGCCGCTTCCGGCGGAGGCGTGAGCGCCTTCTTCGAAGTTCCGTCGTTCCAGTCCGCCGCGGGAATCAACCCGGTGTCGGCCAACCCGCCGAACAACCCTGGCCGGGGCGCCCCCGACGTGTGCGCGAACGCCGACAACTACCAGGTCTTCATCCGCGGGCGGAACGTCGCTGTCGGCGGCACGAGCGCGGGCACGCCGCTGTGGGCGGCCCTGATCGCCCTCGTCAACCAAGGGATCGGCGGCCGAGCCGGGCTGCTGCAGCCGATGCTGTACGGACCGCTGCTCATGGCCGGGGCGCTGAACGACATCACGACAGGCGACAACGGAGCCTACGCCGCGGGCGTCGGCTGGGATGCCTGCACCGGTCTCGGCTCCCTGAACGGAACGGCGATCCTGCTCGGGTACCGCGCAGCGCGGCAGGTGGCGCCGGCAATCGCCCAGCTGTCCGAGTCGTCAGGCAGCCCCGGTGACCATCTCGTGGTCACCGGCACCGGTTTCCTCGGGGCGACCGCGGTCGGCTTCGGCGCGGTGGCCGCCGGAATCGGCCAGGCGCCCCCCGACGACGGCACGGTCGACAGCGACGCTCAGGTCACCGTGACCGTTCCCTCGGGGCCGGACCCGGGGACCACCGTCGACGTCACCGTGACCGCCCCCGGAGGGGCATCCGCGGACGTGCCGACGGACCAGTTCACCTTCAACTGATTCCCGCACGGCAGACGGGCCAGACACTACCTGCTGTGTATCAGGCCAGCATGGAAGGCTGATCAAGGAAGGCGGAAAGGACAGGAAGAACCGGCCGGCGACCTCGTGTCGGGCCAGCTTGAACCCCGACCGGCCATCGAGGTCGCAGTAGGCGAAACGCTCGATGGTCTCTATACCCTCCATCTCGGAGCGGACATGCGCCGGGTGGGTCAAGTACTCCCAGTAACCTTCGAGGTCCTCGACCACGTACACGGCTCCCCATTCGAAATCTCCTCCGAGCTCGGGGCCCACAACGAACGACCGTACAGCGGGGTTGGCCGCGCCGGCCTGGCGAAGCAGGTTCAGGCCTGCCTCGCGCTGCTCCCGGCTGAGACCGGGCTTGAGGGTTACCCGGTTGATGTGGAAGATCACAGCTCTCATCTCCTGATCTCTCATCGAGACGGTACCGATCTGTTCCGTATGAGCTTGGTTGCGGTCAGCCCGCTCAAAGCACCGGCGTGCTCTTTGAGGAACGGGATCACCAGTTCGGCCACCGCATCAGGGGACTGCGCTTGCGGGTAGTGCCCGGCGCCGTCGACGATCGCGACCGTGCCCACCCCGGCCGACATGGCGACAACCACCGCGTCGCCCTCGGCCTGGGGGTCGGCGAAGTCGGGGTCCAGCGTGCCCATGATGACCAGGACCGGGCACCTGACATTGGGCAGCTGCGCGGCGGCGTCAGCAGGCGAATTGAAGGTCTTCATGAACTCCGCCATCCGGCCGGGTTCACGCAGCTTGGCGGCCAGCGCGGTCATATAGCCGGAGTAGTCGGCGGGCTTGGCCGGGTAGGCCAGGTCAAGGTAGCGCAGCCACAGGCCCAGGCTGCGGAACACCCGCGTGCCGCCCAGCAGGAAGACGCACCGGCGGTAGCGCCGGACCCGCAGCAGCCCGCCCACGCTGTACTGCACCTTCCGAGTGAACGGGTTGATCTCGACGATCCCGGCGACCAGGTCCGGTCGCGTCGCCGCGGCGATGGTGGCGGCCCCGCCCGAGATGGAGTGCCCGACGATGACCGCAGGGCCGCCCAGATGGCCGATCAGCGCCAGCAGGTCGCCCGCGACATCGGTGCGGGTGATCGACGCCCAGCCCATGCTGGACTCGCCGTGCCCGCGCAGGTCCGCGCTGGCCACCCGGTAGCCGGCCTGAGCCAGCATCGGGGCCAAGAGCCGGTAGTCCTGCCGGCTGACGCCGATGCCGTGCGACAACACCACCAGCGGGCCGCTGCCATCTACGTCGTAGGCGATCCGGCCGCCCGGAACATCAAGGACTCGGTCATGTCAGCCTCCTTAGCTAACGTGCTCGGTCGCGCTGTGCGCCTTCCCGAGCTTCTTGCCTGACGGGGTGAGCTGGCGTCACGCATGTTGCGTGATCCGCGCAGACAGCCAAGGAGCGCGACAGCAGCCGCGACAAGACCCCAGGCGCCTCGCGGGTGACTGGTCGCCGCCGGCGCCCCCGCCTGACCCGGACGTACGGCTGGTGATCCGATGACACGCCAGCAGCGCGAACCGCGGTGGCCCGGTTAGTTTCGTCTCCGCGGCCACCTGCTACACCAGTGAGATCAGGAATGATCCGGTCGTGCTGCCGAGCGGGCAGGATCGATGCCGAATGCGGCGGGGGGTGGCCCGAGTGTGGTCCGGACGGTAGCCAGCTCGGATTCTCAGGAAAGACTTGCCGGGCACAGCACCACTCCCTTCGGTTGCGGGAGGCCGACAGGCTACTGCTTCTTCTTCGCGTCGACGATGGTGGTCACGATGCCGGTCTGGACGTCATAGACGTGGCCGGAGACCAGCACGTCTGGCGGGATCTGGTCGGCCCACAGCACTCGCTCGACATCGGTGCGGACCGTGCGGGCCGGCTCCAGGACGGCTGTGTCCGTGAGGGTTCTCTCATCGACGCCCGCTCGCTGGGCGAAGCCGTGCCGCAGCTCGTCGTCGGCGAGCAGGGTCGATCCGCAGTCGGTGTGGTGAATGATTGCGACCTCGAAATAGGGGCCTTCTGGTGCCTTGGTCTGCACGAGGTATGCGGCGTAGGCGATGTCCTGGAGGACCGAGGGTGTCACCCTGCCGCCGATGTTCCGCTGCACGAGCGCTTCCCCGAGCCTGATCCCGAGCGTTTTCCGGCCAGGACAGGCTCACGGCCGCCGCTCGACGACCTTCGCGTGCTTGAGCGTTCCGACGAGCTCGATGCGGAGCCTGGGGCCGGCGGCGGCACTGTCCGAGCGGAGCCTGGTCCTGGAGAACACGAGGTTGAGCCCGTCGGCATCGATCACGATGCCGGGTGCGCCGACGATGACCAGCTTGCCGTGCTGCATGTCCGTGTCGATGCGCACAGTCCTCGAAATGATCACCGCATCGGTGAAGTCGAACGTGACCCGGCACAGCGTCGTTCGCACCTCGATGCGGTCCGGCACCGTCCAGCGTCCGGCTCGCGTCCATTTGCCGCCGGTTTGCTTGACCACGAGGACGTCCTTCGTCACGGTCGCGGCCGACAGGTCGGCGACCAGGGCGGCCAGCTCGCCCTGGGTCCGGGCTGACAGCGCGCGCTCCACCCGGGCATCAAGTTCCTCGGCGGTGAGCCGGCCGTCACCGCCTGCGGTCCGCAGGGTGTCCACGACGCGCTCGCGATCCTCATGCGACGCCCGCAGCTCGGGTAGATCCCTCGGCATGGCAGCCACGCTAGCAATGCAGGGGTCTTCCGTCGTGAACGGTCCGTCTGAATGTTGCGGCCCACCCCCGGAAGAACCCCTCTGTCCGGTTCGTTCGCGTGCGTTCTTATGATCGGCCCGGCCGCTCAATCGTGACGGTTCTGCTCGAGACGTCGATGTGAACCCTAGCTCGCGAGAGCCGGAGATGCGCTACCCATGAAGGGCGATCGAGCCCGGGCATCGTGATCAGCGGACCGTTCACCGAATCGCCCGGAAAGTCATCCGGGACGCTGGCTCGCCAGAGCGTCAGCCAGGCGAACCACGATCTGGCCGGGCGCGGTTCAGCCGAACTGAACCACAAAGGCCTTCGTCCTAGTCCTGGGCGGCGAGTAGCAGCGTGGCAAGCGGCTCAAGGGTGGCCATGAGCTCATCGAGCTCGTCCGGCTCGAGGCTCTGGTAGGGCCTCGCCGCGAGGTCGTCGGTGAGCGCCTCGACCCGCTGCCTGACGGCGCGGCCCGGTTCGCTCAGCCAGCCGTCGTCCCCGATCAGGCCGCGATCGCGCATCCCGTCGATCACGGCGGCGAGCTGCGCTGCCGGGAGATGGTGGATGCGTCCGAACTTCTCCGCCGGCATGTCCATGCCGAGAGCGAACAGGACGTGAGCCTCGAGGCCGCCGACACCCTCGGTCATCAGGGCCGCGATGTGCCCGTCGCCGCGGTGCTCGCGCAGCAGGGAGCCTGCATGGAACAAGCGGGCCACCACGTCGTCGGGGACCGGGATCGCGCGCAGCGCGGCGTACATGGGCCGGCCCTCGAACGGGGCGCTGGTCGCCGCCTTGATCAGCAGTTCGGCGGCGCGGGCGAAGGCGGGAGTGCCGACGCGATCGCCGAGGATTCGCCGCAGCGCCTTCACGCAGCCCGCCTGGCGAGCGGCGATCGCCGCTTCAGGCGTGGTGGTGCGCCACACCTTCGGAATGTGGCGAGCCACCTCGCCGGGAGCGAAGTTGTAGAACAGCGCGTCGACCACCTCCGCCGGGGCGAGCCCCAAGGGCGCCGCCCGTCCGGCGAAGTAGGTGTCCCAGTAGCTGGTGAACCCCAGGGCGAACATCGCCTCGTTGGGTTCGTCGGCTGAGTAAGGGATGACACCAATCGGCTCGACGAGCTCGAACATCCGGCGGGCCATCGAATTCATCGCCTGCTCCTCCTGCTGCACGCCCGGCGCCCCTTGCGGGCACTCACGATCACCTGGACGACTGCGCGCCGCCAAACTCATCGCACAACGACGCCTGACGGCTCACCTGAAGGTCGCTGGCCCGCTGGACGCTATCTTCGTGACGAATCGCCTCACCGCTCGCGGAGTCGGGAGGACATAGACGTCAAGGTGACCGGCGTGGGCGGCAACCGCCCGCCGAAGCGCCAGGCGGCTGTGGCGGCGGCAGGTCAGCAGCCACTTCCAGAAGTCGGCGCGCTCCCCTGACCGGCGGACGGCCCGCCAGGCACAGCGCAACGGCGCGAAGTCCAGGAACACGACGGTGTCCGTGGCCTGCAACCGGACGCTGATGACGTCATAGGGCCGAGGTCCCCCGTCCATGATCCATGTTTCCTGCGCGGTGAGCGTGCGCTGGATGGCCGCCCACGCCCCGGGAGGCGTCGCGGCCAGTCCGGGCTGCCAGAAAAGCTTGTCCAGCTCGATCACCGGCACGCCGGTGATCTCGGCGAGGCTGGCAGCCAGGGTGGTCTTGCCTGCCGCGCCGGGACCCACGACTATTACCCGCTTCACGAATGCATGCGATGCCTATCCGCCAGGATCGTTGCTATCAGTCCCAGGCCAGATGTGTGACTGCACGTCCGGCCGCTTCTGCCGCGGACGGAGCGTTTGCCGTCATGTCTCCGACATGCATCCATGGACGCTTCAGGAACCTCAAATAGAACGCCGCGAATACCAGGACGACTCCGATGTTTACTATCAGGGGCGACCCGCGCACCACGATGCGGTCCGAGCGGGCCCGCAAGAACCTCGACTGCCACCCGAACTACATCCTCGCCGCCTTCATGGCCTCCGGCACCTGAACCAGCCCACGTCATTGCCGATGAGCGAACGTCGGCCATACGGCTGGAAGCCAGTCGGTCGTCTAGTGCGTCACCCACGTCACCTGCTTCAGGGTGTGGCATACAGCGGGCGCCCGGCGGGCCGGTAGACCTGGATCGTTACGCCCCTCGAGTCGGCTCGCGAGTCGATCAGGTCAAGCGCTATGTCCGGGCCGGCGTCGGGGAACAGCCGCGTGCCCTGGCCGACGACTACCGGGATAATAAGCATGGTCATCTCGTCCACGAGGCCGCTGGCGAGCAGCCACCGGACCAGGGCGCCGCTGCCGTGTACCTGCAGCTCACCCGCTGGCATGGCCTTCAGCTCGCTGATGGCCGCCACGACGTCACCGGACAGGACGGTCGTGTCCGCCCATCGGGCGTCGGTGAGCGTGTTCGATGCGACGTACTTGGGCCGCGTGTTCAAGGCACCCACGATGGGGTTCTCCA
This sequence comes from Streptosporangiaceae bacterium, assembly GCA_036758545.1. Classification (GTDB taxonomy): domain Bacteria; phylum Actinomycetota; class Actinomycetes; order Streptosporangiales; family Streptosporangiaceae; genus Palsa-504. Next base: position 11,848 of record DAIOWL010000078.1, read on the forward strand.
GGTCATCCCTCACGCCCCAGTACCCGGCGAAGAGCTCGTAGGTCCGCCGGCCGAACAGGAACGCATCGGCGCGCTGGTAGGTCTGGTTGATGAACGTCCTGGTCTCGTCGTCGCCCTTGCCCATGGCCCATCCACCGCGCTCGAATCCGCTCCTGCGGTCCTCATCCGACGCGCCGCCGTTTCCCTGCACCACTCCATCGACGGAGATCTGCGTGGTGGTCGTCAGTTTCATGATTGCGGTTCCCTTCTCCCCGGGGCGCCCCTCGCAGGCGGCCTCTCGCCTCTGCTACGAACGCTTGTGTCCCGATCCGACACCGCCCTCCGGGATTTCTTCGAGGGTTGTCTGGCTCGCCGGCTGAAGGTGATCCAGCAAGCGCGACGCTTCCGGAGGGCTGCACTTCACTCCTAGATGGCGTCCAGCGCGGACAAGCTCCGGGGACTAGATCGATCACCAACGCCTGGCCAGTCGCCCGCACATGCCGCTGCGGAGGCGGAAGTACTCAGCCGAGATTGTCAGCAACCCCGCTCGCATGCGCGGCTGCGCCCGGCGTTACGGGCGGTTGTGCCCAGGATCGGGGATGCCGCTGTCCCGGCGGATGCGGCTGGCGGCGCGGGAATGGCTGTGGCGGATCCATATCGCCACGTCAAGGATCCGCAGCACGCTGACTACGGTGGCTGACGGCGGCCGCAGAGCCTCTATCTCCGCGCGTGCGGCGGGGTCCTGCAGGAACGCGCGCAGTGCCTCCCAGGTCCACCCGGGCACGCCGACAGCTCCGACGACGACCTTGTCGCTGACCGGGCACAGCCTGGGCCGCTTGCGCGCCAGCAGCTTGGACGCCGTGGCGGTGCCGACGCCAGGCACCTGCAGCAGCGCATCCCACAGCGGATCCACCGCCGCCAGGTCCTCATCAGAGGCCTCCCACAGGTCGATGTCGCTGCGGATGGCGCACAGCAGCCCCGACACCATCGCGGCACTAGTGTCCAGCAGCTGCCGGACCGCCTCTGGCCGCCAGACGATATCCAGCAGCGAGACGGCCAGCAGATCGCTGGCGGTCACCGCGTCGCGAGGGTTACTGCCCAGGCAGGTGAACGACAGCCCCGCGAAATCCTCCTCCGGCCTGAAGTAGGCCGCCACCGCACCGGCCAGCCCGCAAGCCCGCAAGCTCTGCCGCAGCTGGCGGACGGCGCCCGGAACGGCATCATTGACAGGCAAAGTCATGGCCCATTATGGCGCCCCGGCTGAACATCCCGTGCATGTGCCGACCGCCCGCCGCCAGCCGGCCCGCAGCCGCCACGGCCGGCAGCCACCTGTGGTGACCCGCGTGCGCGATAAGCACGTCCGAAACCGTCCGCCGGGCATGTCCGGACCCAGCACCCCCGTGACCGCCGATGCCGTGCTGAATGAGCTGATCAGGCGCAGAGCACAGCCAACGAGCCGACAGAAACCCGATTCTGCCGGATAGCGGGCGTTGGCTATCCGATACTAATGCGCTCTTCCGCATACTCATCCGCGGTTGGGTTGGCCCGGCAGCATTCCGCCACCTTGTTGCAGTAAATCCCCCAAAAGGGGGCCATACCGCCGAATCCGGCGCGCCTCGACGGCGTGGCAGTTCGCGAGGCGCCGGGCACCGATTGCCCAGTTCTGTTCGGCACGCCTGCTGGCCGCGTAAACCCCAGCGCAGGCGAAGCTTGCCGGCGACAGTGAGTTTCTTGTCTGCGGATGGGCCGTCAGGGGCCGGAGCGGTAGTCGAAGTCGGTGGTGAAGGC
>DAIOWL010000079.1:0-13588 GCA_036758545.1 Streptosporangiaceae bacterium
AGCGGAATGGTCGACGCCTCGACGGGTGTCACCCTGCGGGGCGCGGGCGCGACCGCATCGATGTCGAGAACGACCTGCTCGGCCTGTGCGCCGACCGGCGCGGTCAGCAGGTCGCGCATCCCGACCACGTCGTCGCCGGCCGCGAACCCGTCCGCACCGGGGCCGAGCGCGTCGACGACCCCGGCCAGGTCCCACCCCAGGCCGACGTCGCCGCTGGCCACCATCAGGCCGTGCTCGGCGAGTCGGCCAGCGCGGGTGGCTATATCGACCGGGTGGACCGGCGCCGCGTGCACCCGGATGCGTACCTGCCCGGTCCCGGGCTGCGGGACCGGGACGTCGGCTAGCTCGATGACATCCGGGGCGCCATAGCCGCGGATGATGACCGCTTTCATGTGATCTCCCTCGTCCATGTGATCTGCCTCGCGAAGGCGATCTCTCTCGTACATGTGATCTCCCACGGCAAGCTGCGTCGGGCACGCGCCGCCAGAGCCCAACGCTAGGTTTGTTACTCTCTTTTGGGAAGAAGGCACCTAAAAGTGCGTAACTGGTATCGAGGAGTGCAATGGCCACGACGACCGCGGCGCAGCGGCGCGAGCACGAACGCGCCGCGTACAACGCGTACGTCGCCGAATGCCCGTCCCGCCAGGTACTCGACGCGCTCAGCGACAAGTGGGTGACGCTGGTCCTGACCGCGCTCGCGGACGCGCCGCGAAGGTACGGCGAGCTGTCCCGCACGATCGCGGGCGTCAGCCAGAAGATGCTCACCCAGACGCTGCGGATGCTCGAGCGCGACGGCCTGGTCACCCGTACCATCACCGCCTCGGTCCCAGTCCGGGTGGACTACCAGCTCACCCCCCTCGGCCGGACCCTGCTGCCGGTCGTCCGCGCGATCAAGGACTGGTCAGAAACGCACATCTCCGAGGTCCACGCCGCCCGCATCGCCTACGACCACGCCACGCCGGCTACCTAGCCGATCGGTGGCGGAGCGGGCAAGCTCGAGGCCAGCGCGTCGGGGCTGGCCTACGGCAGGTCCCGGACCTGCTGCCGGGTGACGCTGAGCCGGATGCCGTCGCCAAATGCGGCCACCATCTCGGCGGGGATGTCGATGTCCTGGTGCCCCCACACGTGCCCCTCCCTGACCAGCACGTGGGTCACCCGGCGGCTGCCCGGGTCGATGCGCAGGCCGCGGAGGTGCCCGACGCCGCCGTCGGTGGCCTGCACGTGATCGCCTCGGCGCTCTTCCACCTCGCCGGGCGGGACGATATCGATGGTCTCCTTTTCCGGGATCCGCAGGATCGTGCCGCCGTCGGCGGTGGGGCCGCCCGTGTCGCGCCAGCCGGGCGGAAGCAACTGGACCGGGTCCGGGTAGCCCGGCACGAATTCCGCCACCGTCTCCTCGGCGGGCTCCAGGCTCATGAATTCCGCTTCGGTGCAGCGCAGCCGGATCGGACCCGGTCCCGCATCGGCGAGCCCGGCCAGGTCGGCAAGCTCGAGCGGGACGAGCCGGGCCAGCCCCGCCCGCCCGTGCGGCTCCACCACGAGGTGGGTCACCGTGCGGGCGGCCGGGTCGACGACCACGGCCAGCACCTCGCCGCGGTATCCGTCGCTGCCCACGGCCTCACTGCCGATCACGAGCGTTGTCACGGATCCTGCCTCCTCGCCTGGGTGGATCAGCCGGCCAGGCCCGATGTTGCACCGAGCCTGGCGTCCTTGTCTAGCGCCTAGCCGCCCAGCCGTCTAGCGCCTAGCCGAAGGTGAACGAGTAGGCCGCGGCGCCGGGGTCGAGGAACGTGATCTCGAAGGTGCGCCCGGTGACGGGCCCATGCTGCCGGACGAGCTGGTACAGCCGTTGCTCGGTAAGCCTGCCGGCGCCGTGCTCGTCCACGTCGGTTCCGTGGTCCGCGCCTGGCGCCTGCCCGTCGACGAGCACCCGGAATCGTACCGGTGTTCCCGGTGCGGCCGGTCCCATGACCAGGTTGATGTCGCGGGCCTGGAAGCGGCAGGCGATCTGCCCGCTGGCGGTGTTCGACGTGGCGGCCTCTTCCGCCACCGTCCAGTCACCCGCCAGTGCCCAGTCGTTGAGCCTCAGCCCGGCCGGGATGGTGTAGAGGTGAGGCTTGTCCGGTACGGCGCCCGGAGATGCGAAGCCCTCCGTGCGCGCATAGCCGATGTAGTTCTCCGGTGATCTCAGCGTCTCCCAGTCGGCCGGCGCTTCCACGCCCGGGGTCTCGACCGACACCAGGTCGTGGCCGACATCGTCGGATCCGGCCTCGGCCAGCAGCTGCTGGATCACCATTTCCGACTGCTGGTACTCACCCTCGCCGAAGTGGTGATGCCGGATACGACCCTCTGCGTCGGCGAAGTAGAGGGCGGGCCAGTAGTGGTTGTCGAACGCACTCCAGACCGCGTAGGCGTTGTCGATCGCGACCGGGTAGGCGACCTCCATGTCCTGCACGGCCCGGCGGACGTTGTCCAGGTTGTGCTCGAACGAGAACTCGGGTGTATGCACGCCGATGACCACCAGCCCGTGCTCCGCGTACTTCCCGGCCCAGGCGCGCACGTAGGGCAGCTGGCGGAGCCAGTTGACGCAGGTGTAGGTCCAGAAATTGACCAGGATCACCTTGCCGCGCAGGCCGTCCGCTGTCAGCGGCGGCGAGTTGAGCCACCCGGTCGCGCCGTCGAAAGAAGGCAGCCTGCCCTCGACGGGCAGCCGGGGCGAGGTCATGTGCAGCCCGGCGGGCACGGGCCAGTGTGGTTTCATGTCGGAGCCTTCCTGTGCTTGATATCCTTCACGATCGCGCATCGGGCGGGCCTGTCGCGCCCGTGACACCCCCTGGCCTTAGTCCCTGGCCGTCCCTGGCCTGCACATCCTGTCAGAACCTGGTCGTGCTGTCGGTTCGCTCGCGCAGCAGGTCGGCGTGGCCGTTGTGCCTGGCGTACTCCTCGATCATGTGGAGGTACACCCAGCGCACGCTCATCACGACCTCACGGCGCTCGTGGTAGAAGGTCCCGTCCAGCTCCCGGCCTGCCGCGACCGAGCGGGCGAGCTCGACCTCCTCTCGGTAGGCGGCGAAGTCCCGTTCGGCGTCCGCGTCCTCGACGTTGTCGAACTCCCCGTCGGGGTCCGCCTCGCTGGAGTAGCGGAAGCCGATGTCCTCTCCGGCGATGCGACGGCGGAACCAGCCCCGCTCGACGTCGGTCATGTGCCGGACGAGCCCGAGCAGCGACATCGTCGATGGCGGGGCCGGGCGCTGCCTGAGCTGTTCGGCGGTCAGCCCGCTGCATGTGCTCAGCAGCGTCTGGCGGTGAAAGTCCAGCCAGGCCTCCAGCATCTGCCGCTCGCCTGCGACGGTCGGCGTGCTCTGGCGGGCAATCTGCGGCGCTGTCCATGTCATGCGCCCCAGCATCCTGCCTCGGTGCCTTGCCCGCCAACTCCCTCGAGTCCCGCAGTCGGCATACTGGCATAGACCACAGGGCGACCGGCTAAGGAGCACCGGCCATGAGCCGCCGAGCGAAGATCGTGTGCACCCTCGGCCCCGCCACCTCCGGCCCCGGGATGATCACGGAACTGGTGGCGGCGGGCCTCGATGTGGCGCGGCTCAACATGAGCCACGGCGACCACGACGCCCATCGCGCCGCCTACCAGGCCGTCCGCGCGGCGAGCGACGCCAGCGGCCGGAGCGTGGGCGTGCTGGTCGACCTGCAGGGCCCCAAGATCCGGCTGGGCCGGTTCGCGGCCGGGCCGGTGACGCTCACGGTCGGCCAGGAGTTCACCATCACCGGGCAGGACGTGCCGGGGGACCAGAACGAGGTGTCGGTCAGCTATCCCGAACTGGCCGGCGACGTTCGGCCGGGGACGCGGCTGCTCGTGGACGACGGCCGGGTGGTGCTCGAGGTGACCGCGGTGCAGGGCGAGCGGGTCCGCACCCGGGTCCTGGTCGGCGGCCCGGTCTCCGACCACAAGGGCCTCAACCTGCCCGGGGTCAGGGTCAGCGTGCCCGCCTTGACCAGCAAGGACGCAGATGACCTGCGGTGGGCGCTGGCCCTGCGCGCCGACATGATCGCCTTGTCCTTCGTGCAGGGGCCGGACGATGCCGAACCTCCCCGCAAGATCATGGACGAGATGGGCGTCCGCTTGCCGCTGATCGCGAAGATCGAGAAGCCCCAGGCGGTGGCGGCGCTGGACGAGGTCGTCGCCGCGTTCGACGGGATCATGGTGGCCCGCGGTGACCTGGGCGTGGAGTACCCGCTGGAACAGGTGCCGCTGGTCCAGAAGCGCGCGATCAAGCTCGCCCGGGAGGCCGCCAAACCCGTCATCGTGGCCACCCAGATGCTTGAGTCGATGATCAGCGCGCCGCGGCCGACCCGGGCCGAGGCGTCCGATGTGGCCAACGCCGTGCTCGACGGCGCGGACGCGCTCATGCTCTCCGCGGAGACCAGCGTCGGCGCCTACCCGGTGGACTCCGTGGCGACCATGGCGCGGATCATCGAGGCGGCGGAGCATGACTGGCCGTTCTCCCCGCCCGCGAGGGCCGCCGGGACCACCGGGTCCGCCATCGCCCGGGCCGCGGCCGAGGTCGGGACGGCGGTCGGGGCCAGGGCGCTGGTGGCCTTCACCATGACCGGGGAGACCGCGCGGCGGCTGGCTAGGTGCCGGTCGCCGATCCCGCTGCTCGTGTTCACCACCGAGTCCGCGACCCGCAGCCAGCTCGCGCTGACCTGGGGTGCCGAGACGTTCCTCGTCCCGCCCGTGGCGCACACCGACGACATGGTCGGCCAGGTCCAGGCGGCCCTGCTCCAGATCGCGCGGTGCGCCGACGGCGACCTGGTGGTGATCGTGGCCGGCAGCCCGCCGGGCACTCCGGGCCGGACGAATGCCCTGCGCGTACACCGTATCGGCGACGCCGTCGACTCCTGAAGACTCAGGCCTCCGGCAGCAGCGGGCGCATGAACGTCCGCTCGTAGCGGAGCACGCACCCGCTCTCGTCCCTGATCCGGTCGGCCGCCACGAAGTCCGGGTGCTCCCCGAACAGCCCGCGGTACTGCTCGTACGCGGCGAGGCTGGGGAAGCTGAACAGGGCGAGCGCCTTGTCGCTCGCGCCCTCGGCGGGCAGGAAGTAGCCGTGGTGACGGCCGCCATGCCGGTCGACCAGCTCCATCCACCGCCGGGCGAAGCGCTCGAAGGCGTCGGTCTTCGCCGGATCGATGACGTACTCGACGACGCAGGTGATCATGACGGCAGGTTAGCCAGTACCGGCCAGCCCGGCAATTCAGATAAAGCGAACCCGGGAAATTAACGATTGCAGCGGAATCGTCGTGTCTAATTGCTGGGGTGCCGCACGGTGCAGTGAATGTCCGGATGCACGCCCGTGTAGTTGAGCGGTCCGGCCAGGAGTGTCACCGCAATCGTGCCGGCCGAGCTGCAGCCCATAGGCCCGTTGAAATCCCCGCGCTGTCCGGCGGCGATACCGCCGATGACCAGCCAGACGATAAGCAGCAACGATCCGATGTGCATCATGGCCTCCATAGCATCGCCTGCAATAATGGAATGAGCCGGCTAGCCGTGAAAAAGCCTACCCGGGCCGCGCGCCACCCAGTCCAATCCCGCGCCTTTTCCAGGAATCTGGAAGCCGGTTAGCCTTCCGGGAAGATGCTTCGCGATTGGTAGACCGGGGTCCCGCCCAGGACGGTGGCCAGGATGCCGATGTCCGGGATCTGCCCGGGTTCCGTTTCGAGCGGGTTCTGGTCCAGGACGACGAAGTCGGCGAGCTTGCCCGGCTCGAGCGAGCCGATCTCGCCCTCCCGGTGGCAGGCGTAGGCCGCCTGGGTGGTGTACAGGGCGAGCGCGTCGCGAGCGGTCAGGCGCTCGGCAGGGCCGAGTACGCGGCCGTCGCCGGTGCGGCGCACGATGGCGTCGCGGATGCCGATGCGGGGATCGGCGGTAATGACGGGTGCGTCGGAGGATCCCGCGACCGTGATGCCGGCCTGCTGCCAGGAGGCGAAGGCATACAACTGGTCGCCGTGGTCAGGGAACGCCGCGGCGAACCCGTCGCCCAGGGACGACAGGAAACCGGGCTGGCTCGCCACCACGATCCCCAGCTCCGCCGCCTCCGCGGCCAGCGGCGGATACATCGCGCCGCCATGCTCGATGCGGTGCCGACGCGGGTTGCCCGCGCCGGGCGCCAGCACCGCAGCGTAGGCGTCCAGGACGATCTCGATGGCCCGGTCTCCCTGGGCGTGGATGCAGACCTGGAAGCCGCGGGCGTCGAAGTCGCGGACCATCTCGGTCAGTTCGTCGCGCTCGAAGTACAAGATGCCCGAGCCGTGCGGCGGCACCGGGTAGGTCCCGTCGATGGCCGCGGTGCGGCTGCTCATCCCGCCGTCGGCCCAGATCTTCACGGCCTCGGTGGCCAGCTGGCCGGAATGACGGCCCTGCAGGCCGGCCCCGAGGAGCCAGTCCACCTGGTCGTGCACGACCAGGCCGTAGATGCGCTGGCGGAGCAGGCCGGCCGCGTCCGCCTCGGCGAACGCGGCGAAGGTATCGCGCCGCATGTCGGCATCGCAGGCCGACGTCAGGCCGAACGAAGCCAGGCGCTCGCCCGCCGTTTCTACCAGCCTGGCTCCGGCGGTGGCCGCCTGGGCGAGGTCACGCCGGATGTTCTGCTCGAACAACGCGAACATGGGCGCCTCGTACAGCACGCCGTCGAGCCGCCCCTCGCTGTCGCGGCCGAACGCGCCGCCCGGCGGATCGGGCTGGTCCTCGGCGAACCCCGCCTCCCGCAGCGCGGCCGTGTTCAGCACGCAGACGTGCAGCGACGTGTGGTACAGCACGGCCGGGCGGTTCGGCACGGCCGCATCAAGCTCCGACCGTGTCGGATGGCGGCCCTCGCGGAGCTTGTACTCGGCGTACCCGGCCCCGGTTACCCAGGAGCCGCCAGGAGTCCGTTCGGCGGCCTGCCTGAGCTGTGCCTGAATCGCCGCGATGTCGGGTGCCGACGGCTGGCCGCAGTCGGCGGCGGCCGCGAGGTAGCCGATGTCAGCCACGTGGCAGTGCGCGTCGATCAGGCCAGGGATGACGGTCGCCCCGCCGAGCCGTACCTCGTCGGCGCCGGGCGCGGCCGCGCGGACCGCCTCGGCCTGCCCCACGGCAGCGATCCGGCCATCCCGGATCAGCATGCTGTCGGCGGGCCCGGCGCCGGGTGCCATCGTGACGAGATCGGCATCAGTAACGATCAGCTCCACCATGCCTCCCGGTCCGAGCGTACATCCGCCCGGACCGGCGCCCCGGCCGTCAGCCGGTCATCTGGCCGACGTTGAAATCAGGGAAGCCAAGGAACTGGTGCATGACGTCCGCCACCCGCTGCACCCGGGTCACGTCGACCGCTCCGAGCGGATAGGAATCGAGCGCCATGACCGCGGCCTGCACCTTCGTCAGGCCGAACGGCGCCGGGAGCGCCTCCATGGCCCGCTCCACCGCGGGCCGGCTCGTGTTCGCGATCTGCTGGCCCTGCTCGAACGCGGCGCGGAACGCCGCCAGCGTCTGCGGATGCCGAACGGCCCACTGCCGGGTGACAGCGCAGCCCTGCACCGGGAACGCCTCGGTCGCGCCCTGGTCCAGGTCGGCGAGCTGGGTGACGCCCATCGACAGCTCCGCCTGGCTGGCGAACGGCTCGGGCAGCACCGCGGCCGTGATCTTCCCGGCCTTGAGCATCTCGGCCATCTTGGGCAGCGGGTAGTACGCGAAGTGCGCCCCGGATACCCGCAGCCCGTGATCGGCCAGCGCGGACGCGGCCAGCAGGTACAAGATGTTGCCCGGCGCGTTCACGCCGATGGTCCTGCCCTCCAGGTTGGTCAGCGTGCGGACGCGCGAGCCCGGCATCACGTACAGGCCCTGGGCGCCCGGTTCCATCACCGAGCCTTCGGCGAAGATGTCCAGGTTGGCGGCGACCATGGGATCACTGGGCGAGGAGGCCCGCTTGCCCTGGTCGTAGTTTTCCTGCGCCTGGATGTAGCTGACGTAGTTGCCGCACGAGATGTCGATCCGGTTGCGCGGCCTGGCCAGCGCCTGGGCGTTGATGACCGTCGCGGAACTGACGGCCGGGACGAAGGTGACGTGCAGGCCGTGCGCCGCGAACAACCCCTGGTGCAGGGCGACGAAGAAGCCGGCGGAGTCAACGGCCGGCACCACGGCGACGTTCAGGCCTGGCTGCTCGATGCCGGGTGTGGCGGCGTTCCCGCCGCTGGAAAGCCGGGGCACGAACAGGATCGCCAGGACGACGACGGCCGCGATGGCACCGGCTATTTCGGCGACCCGGACGGCCCGCGTGAACCTGCGTGGCATCGTCGGTTCCTTTCTCCCGTGAGGTCAGCAGGCCCAGGCTCGGATGGCCTCGGTACTTGCCTGCGAATCCCGATCACGGCGCCCGGTCGCCGTAGTCAGCCGGCCAACGTGGCCGGCCTCCTCAGGCGGCACCGGTGCAGTTCGGTTGAACGGGCCGATACCAGCGATTCATCGGTTGACTGGTGGCCGCCTGGCACTGGTCCGGGAGAGCGCGGGTACTCTGCACGCCTGCTCCCGGGGCCCGGGCAACATGACGAACTGCCCGGTGCCGCTTGCGAGAAAAATCGTGCTGCAAGTTGCAGTGAGAGACATCGGTCAGCTGACCGATATTTGAACGCTGGTCACTCCCGCCCTGGCCAGGCTCACCGATCCACCCCGGTGGCGCCCCACGACCCGCTCCACCCGCGCCGGCCCGGCCGCGCGCTCAGGCCTGGAGGTGGTCGCGGTACAGCCGCTCGAGCGCCTCCCAGTGCCGGGCGGCCGCCTCGCTGTCGTAGGTCGGATTGTCGGGCACCGCGAAGCCATGGCGGGCCGGATAGAACTCCACGGTGTGCTCGACCCCGGCGGCGGTGAGCGCGCTGTCCAGCAGGCCGGCCTGCGCGGTGGTGAACGAGCCGTCCTTGATGGCGCCGGCCACGTAGACCGCGGCGGTGATGCGGTCCGCCGACAGGTGCGGGCTCGACGGGTCGTCGGCGACGGCCAGCCTGCCGCCGTGGAACGAGGCCGCCGCGGCGATCGTGCGCCCGAGCCCTCCCGCCGCGATCAGCGACATCCGCCCGCCCAGGCAGTACCCGGTGGTGCCGATCGCTGATCCGCTCACCTCCGGCCGCGCCAGCAGGAAGTCCGCAAAGGCGCGGGCGTCGGCGATGATCGCGTCGTTGGTGAGCGCGCGGGTCAGGCCGGACATCCGGGCCCGCTCTCGCGGGTCGGTGAACAGGGTGGCCACGTCGAATGGGGTCCACTCGCCCGCGCGGTAGTAGATGTCGGGGATCAGCACGACGTAGCCCAGGCCGGCCAGCCGGTCACCCATCTGGCCGAACGTCTCCCGCACCCCGCCGGCGTCCGGGAAGACCAGCACGCCCGGCCACGGCCCGTCCCCGGCCAGGACGTGCAGCGTTCCGCGGCTGTGGCCATCGGGCGTGGGGATCTGGACCTCGAGGCGCGGCATCTAGCGGCCGCCGTAGCGCTCATCGCCCGCCATGAGCGCACCCTATAGGAGGATCATCTGGTGACGGTATGGCGCGACGACCTCGGATCCCCGGTAGAACTGCCCGCCCCGGCCCGGCGGGTGGTGTCCCTCGTGCCCTCGCTGACCGAGGCGGTGGCGCGGTCGGCACCGGGCCTGCTGGTGGGGGCCACGGACTGGTGCACCCACCCGGTCGGCCTGGCCGTGACCCGGGTCAGGGGGACCAAGAATCCCGAACGGGCGGCGATCATCGCCCTGGCGCCCGACCTTGTCATCGCCAACCGGGAAGAGAACCGGAAGCTGGACGTGGACCGGCTGCGGGACGCGGGCCTGGCCGTGTGGGTGACCGTGATCGAGTCGGTGCCCGACGCGATGACGTCGATGCGCCGGCTGCTCACCGGGCCGTTGGGCCTGGAGGCGCCGCCCTGGCTGGCGGCGGCGGAGCAAGCCTGGGCCGGACCCGCGCCACGGCCCGCGCGCCGCGTGGCGGTGCCGATCTGGCGCGACCCGTGGATGGTCGTCGGCGCGCGCACGTTCACCGGCGACGTGCTGGCCCGGCTCGGCCTGGACAACGTGTTCGGCGCAGGCCCGGACCGCTACCCGCACGTCGAGGCCGAGCAGATCCGGGCGGCAGCGCCCGACCTGGTGCTGCTGCCCGACGAGCCCTACCCGTTTACCTCGGACGACGGCCCGGAGGAGTTCCCGGCCCACCGCGCCGTCCTCGTCCCGGGCCGCCTGCTCACCTGGTACGGCCCCAGCCTCGTCACCGCCCGCACCGACCTCCTGAGCGTTATCGGGTAGCCCGCTACCCAACCGACGAACTCCCCGGCTCAGCTCGCCTCCGGCGCCGTCCAGCCCGGATCCCGGCCGAACCAGCCCGCCAGCCGGTCGTAGACCGGCGCGTCATCGGGCACCGGTACCTCGACCCCGAACGCCTTGTCCGGCCCGCGGTACTCGGGCCGCAGCATGCCATGGGACCAGTTCAGCGCGTGCTCGGCCAGCGCCGGGTCGAGGCCGGCCAGCTGCTGCCCGGTGGCCCTGGCGAGGTCCCAGTCGTGCGTCGCGAGCTCGGCGATCTGCTGGTCGGCCCGCATACGCAGCGGCGCCTCACCGCCCGGCCCGGCCACCAGGGAGTCGAGGTCGGCCGCCCGCCACGCGGCGCGCACCGACGCGGCCCGGTCCTGGAATGCCGCCGCCCAGTCGTCGCCGATCTCGTCGGCGGGCGCCTGCCAGTCGGCGGCCTCACCGCGCACGCCCACGAGGAAGTTCCGCAGGTCCTGCCCGGTCAGGTGGCTCACGAGCGCCCGTACGTCCCACCCGGCGCAGGGCGTCGCCAGCCCGGCCTGACCGGGTTCGATGGCCGCGATTAGCCCGGCCGTCTGATCGAGCGCGCGTTCCAGCAGCGCGACGGTATCTGTATCCGAAGTCATGACCGCCATCTTCTCCTAGCCGAGTGCTCCCTCCCCGCCGGCCGGCGACGCGAGGTTCCGGCCCCTTTCTCATAGTGCCTCTGCCCCCAAGCCGCTCCCGCGCCCGCCGCTCCCGCGCCCGCCGCTCCCGCCGCCTCCGAGAGGTGCAGGACTGGGTCGATGTGCCGTTGGTCATGTTCTTGCCGGCCCAACGGCACATCGACCCAACGCGATCGGTAACTCACGTTGCCTCTGGTACTGAAGTCGCTGATGAGGCATTTCACGCCCGCCCTTCGGCCCGCCGCCTCCTCCGTCCCTAGAGCGTCCTGGTCAGGAACACGCTCAGCGGGTCGGGCCGGTAGTCGGCGAACGGCTCGCAGTACTCGAACCCGAACTTCTGGTACAGCCGCCGGGCGGGCGCGAAGAACTCGGCCGAACCGGTCTCCAGGCTCAGCCGGGTGAATCCCATCCGCCTGGCCTCGGTGATGATGTGCTCCAGCATCATCGACGCGATCCCGCTGCGCTGGCGGGCCGCCAGGGTCCGCATCGATTTCACCTCGGCGTGCCGCGCGTCCAGTCGCTTCAGCGCCCCGCAGCCTACCACGGTGCCGCCGTCCATGACCGACCAGAACGTGATCCCCGGTCCGCGCAGCATGTCCAGGTCCAGGGCATGCTTGCTCTCCGGCGGGGTGATCGACAGCATCTGCCTGACGTGCTCGTCGAGGAAACTGGCGATCTGCGGGCCGGTCAGATCATCGACCACGATTTCCACCCGGTCAGCGTAGCCGCGGCAGGCGGGCCCTCGGCTACCGTCCGGGGTCCTCGTCCCCGAGCCCCGTGCTGTCGAACCCCGTGCTGTCAAGCGCCGTGCTGTCGAGCAGGGTGCGGCGCATCTCGTCGAAGTCGGAGGTGATGACGACGTACAGGCCGGACCGGGCCGAACCCTTCTGGCGGACGGCGATCAGCGAGACGCCTTCCCAGGTCCGCTGCGTGCTGAACTCATAGCCGGGGAACTCGGCGGCGAGTTCGCTCAGCATCACGGAGTCGCTGATCATAGTCATCAGCTAAAGTACGAATCCGTACTTTAGGGTCATGCCGGTTACTGTAACCCTGTGGCCGAAACCAGGCAAGCGGGCATGCTCGCCCTCACCCACGAGGGCAAGCCCGGGCTGCCCCGCGGTCGCAGCCATCTGCCGCCGCCGGCCGTCAGCGCGTCGCAGCGGGAGCGGCTGCTGCGGTCGGTGATCGCCGCCGTGTCTGAGCACGGCTACCAGGCCGTCACCGTCGCCGACATCGTGCGCCGCGCCCGGGTGTCCAAGAAGGCGTTCTACGACCACTTCGCGAACAAGGAGGAATGCTTCCTGGCCGCGACCGGAGAGGGCCGGGAACTGATGATCGCCCGCGTCGTATCTGCGAGCCGCGCGCTCCCGGCCGGGGCCGATGACGAGGACCTGCTCCGGGCCGCGGTCCGCGAGTTTCTCGCGTTCCTCGCCGACGAGCCCGCCTTCGCCCGGGTCTTCTACATCCACATGCCGGCCGCGGGTCCGCGGGCGGCCAGCCGGCTCGACGCCGCGCCCCGCCGGTTCGCCGAGCTGAACCGACGGTGGCACGAGCGGGCGCGCGAGCGCCACCCGGACTGGCCGGCCGTCTCGCCCGAGGCGTACCTGGCGCTGGCCGGGGCCACCGCGGAACTGGCCCGGTCCATGGTCTACGCGGGCCGGACCGACGCCCTGCCCGACCTGGAGGACACGCTCGTGGCGCTCAACCTCGCGGTTCTCGCGGGCCGCCCGTGGCCGCCGGGCATGCGATGACGGGCTCCTGCCCGAAGCATATGGTGATGGGCCCGTGCGGCGGAGTGCGGGCCGACGGCCGCTGCGAGGTCATCCCGGAATCGTGCGTGTTCCCGACCCCGGCGCAATGGGCCGAGCCGGTGCCTGCCGTCCCGCTGCGGGCGGTGCCGCTGATCCTGACCGACTTCAGCTCCGAACCGTACTCGGTCCGGATGCTCACGACGGTAGCGAGAAAGCTGGCGCCGTCCTGCGACGCGGTCCTGGTCGGCGAGCACCAGGACCGGCCCGATTACCCGCCCACGTTGCTGGCCTCGATGCTGCAGGACGCCGGGGTGCGGCCGTGGATGACGCTCGCCTGCCGGGACCGCAACCGGATCGTCCTGGAGGAGGAGCTATCAGGCCTGTGCCATCTGGGGGTGGACGCGGTTCTGTGCGTCACCGGCGACGCGCGGGCCTACGACGTCAGGCCGGACGTGACGCAGGTCTTCGACCTCGATGGGCCGCGACTGGCCGCGCTCGCCGCGTCGATCGGGATATCCGCGGCCGTCCCGGAGACCCCGGCCGCGCCGCCCCGGCACCTGCGGGCGGCCCGCCTGGCCCAGAAGCAGCGCGCGGGGGCCGCGGTTGCGGTGCTCAACCACGACACGGTGGCCTCGGTCACCGCGTTCATGTCCGACGCGGTGCGGGCCGGGGTGACCATCCCGGTCATCGCCTCAGTTGCGGTCTTCACTGACGAGCCGTCGGCGGCCGTGCTGAGCGGGCTCCCGGGCCTGGAGCTTGATCCGGCCGCCGTGCGCCGCGTGCTGGACGAGCCCGATGCGGTCGAGGCGGGCATCGCCGCGGCCGCCCGAGAGGCCCGGGC
>DAIOWL010000080.1:0-2681 GCA_036758545.1 Streptosporangiaceae bacterium
GACGAGGCTGCCTCCGGTGAACCGGGAGTCATCGGTGACCTCGGCGACCGCGGCCGCAGGCGGGAGGAATGACTGTGCTTCGCTGTCTGTGCTGAACTCGGCGTCAGCCATGATCAGACCGTGCAGCGGCGGGTCGAAGACGTCGATGCCCAGCGGCGGGACGCTGAGCCGGGTCTTGGACAGCACCGCAGCCGGGAGCGTGGCGAGCAGGTCGTATTCGGCCGCGGACAGGTAGGTGTTGGTAATGAGTCCCTGGACGTAGCCGGGTCGGCTGGCGGGCACTTTCTGGGTGAACTTGAACTCGCGGTCTGCGCTGTGGAGGTCGTCGATACGCCGCAGGCGCAGGCGCGTGCCCGGCAGGTACCGGTCGGTGATGCGGTGGCGGCCGGTGACAGCCGCCGGTGGCGGCGGGCCGGCTAGCAGGAAGCGTCTCTCCCGCTCGATCCGGGCGTACTTGCCCTCACGGATGGGCTCGTGTGGCAGGGCGCCGGCCTGTCCGGTCGAAGACGCCGGACGCACAGACGATCTTCGACACACTGAACCGGGAGTATCTCGACCTGGCCGTCTCATCCGCACAGCTTGCCCGGCGGCGGAAGCGCCCCGGCTCGTGCTCGATCTGCTCTGGCAGGCCGCCGCGGTCGGTCCGCTGCACGAGCCGTTGCACGCCGAGCTGATCGCGAACCTGACCCTCGCCGGCCACAACGCCGAAGCGCTGGCGGCGTATCGGGCTATCCGCGATCGCCTCGCCCGTGAACTGGGCATCGATCCAAGTCCCGGTCTGCAGCTGGCTTACCACGAAATCGGCGCGGCGCCGGTACCTCCTCCGCGCGAGGACACGCCCGGAGACGGCACACGACGGAAGCGGCCTGCTCAGCTGCCCGCCGACTTACCATCCTTCGTCGGCCGAACCGGGATCCTGTCCCAGGTGCGAGACCTGCTCACCCAGCGAGGGTCAGCCGGACGAACGGCAGCGATCGTCGCCTTCGACGGCATGCCCGGCATCGGCAAGACCGTCCTGGCGCTGCGACTAGCCCACGAGTTCGCCTTGGCGTATCCCGACGGCCAGCTTCATCTTGATCTACGCGGCTTCGCCGACGTCGATCGCCCGGTAACCGCCGAGGAAGCATTGCGCGATCTGATCAGCGGACTCGGTGTTGAGCAATGGCATATTCCAGACGGGCGACAGGCGATGGCCGGCCTGTACCGGACCCTGCTGCGCAACCGCCGCGTGCTCATCGTGCTGGACGATGCCCGCTCTATCGACCAGGTCGTCGATCTGCTGCCCAGCTCCGCTGGCTGCCTCGTCTTCCTGACGAGCAGACGACGAATGCCGGCCCTGCGGACCGCCGCCGGAGCCTATCTCGTCCCGGTCGGCCTGCCCGAGCACGATGAAGCGTGCGCGCAGCTGGCGAGGCACTTCGGCGCCCGTTCGGCTGAGGCAGACACACACGCGATGGACACCCTTGTCGACTACTGCGGGCGCCTGCCACTAGCACTGGCACATGCCGGCGTCCGCGCAGCTGCATTCACCGACGTGCCGCTACGCGACACCGTCGAGGCGCTCCAGCATGCCGGGGCTGGGGTGGACCAGGCATTCGCCTGCTCGTACCGCGAGCTGAGCGCGTCCGCAGCCCACCTCTTCCGCACCCTCGCTGCCACCCTCGATCCCGACGGCAATATCACTGCCGAGCAGGCAGCCGCACTCATGACAACCTCGCCTCCCGCTGCCCGCCGCTCCCTGGACGAGCTGTACCAAGTCGGCTTGCTCCAGGAGATCCGCCCAGGTCGTTACGACTGGCACAGTCTGGTCCGCGCCTACGCCGGCCGGGCTACCGGCGCCGGGCAGACGTCGGCCGCACGCCAGCGTGTGCCGACCCAGCACCGCAAGCGCCGTAACCGACGTGCACGCCAAGATCGCGGCGGGCGATGGCGTGCAGAGGGGTTGTAGCCGGCGTTGATTCCGCTTAAACGGGCATGCGCGGCGGGAAGCCTCCTCATTGGTGACTGGCCAGCCGCCGCAATGCAGCCAGCGACTCGGCGGTATCGCGGCGCATCCTCGGCGCGAACAGCAGCAGCAGCGGACCGGCCCCGCCCAGTACCTCGGCGCTCTTGACCACCCGGACACGCCCGCCGGGCACCGGCTCGAGGGTGTGATCGAAGACGACCTTGCCCAGCGGCACCGGGCACTCACTCACCCAGTGCCGTCCGGCGTCGACCTCGGTGATGGTGAAGGAGCCGCCGAGATTGCCGCGTTGCCTGGCCCAGCCGCGCGTCCCTGCCTCGAACGGGCCATCGAGCTGGGCGATCTCTTTACTGACATCCCACTCGGGCCAGCGGGCCACGTCGGTCCACACCTTCCAGACCGCGTCCGGATCGGCCTCGAACGTCGCCTCGCATTCGAACAGGTGCATAACTATCCTTCGAGCCTGGGCCGGGACAGGAGCCAGCTGGCCATATGCCAGCAAGCCCGGCGCCCGGCATGCTGCAGGCGGCGTGCTCCGCCCAGCCGTGTAATGGTCCCGCGGACCGATGCCGCACGGCAACCTGATGCGACACCCAATTCGGTCAGTCCAGCGGCCCGTCGGCCTGGGGCGGCGAGCCGGTCAGCGGGGTGGTGTCGAGGTATCTCACTTCGTAGACGCGTTCAGCGAACCTCCATCCGTCGCCGGTGCGCTGGTAGC
>DAIOWL010000080.1:2781-13576 GCA_036758545.1 Streptosporangiaceae bacterium
GGTGAACAGCGACGCCACGCGGTCGTAGTCGCACATCATCGCCGCGTCGGTGAACTCGCCGCGCAGCGCCTCGATCTCGACGCGGTCAGCGATGGCCTGAAAGTCACTCATCGGTTTCCTCCTTGTCACACCGATCCCGGTGTGCTGTCTCGTCGTCTCAGTAGTCCGACGACACAACCCGCCCGGATGTCAGGCCGCGGCCTCACAGGCCAGCAGCGCCTGGGCACTGGTGTAGGTCGCCATCACAAGGCCCTCGTACGCGGGCAGGTGCAGGCCGCCGAACTTCTCCAGCGCCAGCAGGGTGTCCGATGCCAGGAAGAGCGCTCCGCCGGCGGCCGTCCGCGCCGAACCGGAATCGAGCGCCACCAGGGACATCGCGAGCAGCGCGGCGCTATAGACGATGACCGGGATGCGGTCCTTGCCGGTGCGCTTCCACAGGTAGGCGTTCACCGCACCGAACGCGGCCAGATGCGGCGCGGCCAGGACGGGCTGGGCGCGCAAGCGGCCGCGGCCGGGGCGCTGCCGCAGCGCGATGATCCAGGCCACGTGACCGGCCAGGAAACATCCCAGCCCTGCCATGAATGCGGTCTCACCGCTGCCTAGCAAGGCCACGTCGCCGGCGCCGCCAAGGGCGAGCGCGCGTTGCGCCGGGCGGTCACGACCCGCCATCAGCACCGGCATCAGCAGCGGCTTGGCCAGCCAGCGCTGCCGGTCGCGCCCGGTCGCGGCGAGCAGCGTGTCAGCCACCGCAAGGGCCGCGTACACGATGGTCGCACGACGGGCCACACCGCACCTCCTGTCCGCGCTGCAAGCCTAACGTCGCGGGTTCCGGAGGCAAGGTGGCGGCGGATCGTCGTCCGGTGGGACGACTGAAGCGCGTTCGCCGACCCGGCGCTGCGAATGCCTGGCTCTCCAGAGGACAATGGACGACAGCCCGCGGAAGCGCCGGTCGTTGAGGAGTGTGGTGTCGTCATGCCGTGGTTTCCGGATTTCGCCAGCGCCGTGGAACTGGCGCGCAAGCAGACCCGCGCCGCGGGCCAGGCTGATCCGGTCGGGCAGTTCTTCGCCGCACTGAACCGCGGCGACAGCCACGTCCTCGAGACCGCGTGGCCGGGCGAGGTGGTGGTGTACGACCCCCGCGCCGGGGAGGTCCGCGGCCACCGGCAGCTGCGGCACTTCGTCAGCCAGAATCAGGCCTGGATGGCCGATCACCACGCCCGGGTCGAGACCGTCGCGTCCACATCGGCCGACGGACGGGCGGTGGTGGAACTGCTGGCGCATCTGGACGGCGACGGGCAGCACCTCGCGTGGCCGGTAGCAGTCGTCGCCGAGTCTCCCGACGAGCTGTCCGTGGTGTTCCGCACCTACTGCAGCCAGTGGCCGGTCGACGGGCGGCGCCACCTGCGGCCTCCCATCCTCGAGCCGGGACCCGCCCACCCCGGCGATGTCGTCGGCCGCTATCAGGCCGCCCTGCAGGCCGGCGACGCCGACGCGGTCGTCAGCACCTTCGAACCGGATGGGTACTACCGCGAGCCCATCGGCGCGCACCCCTCCCACAGCGGCACGGCCGAGCTCCGCACGTTTTTCGCCGGGCGCTTCAGCGCGGGCGGCGGCATCGAGCTAGAACACTGCATGGTGACCGACGACGGGGTGCGCTGCGCCGTGGAGTACAACTGCGTCCGCTGGGGCCGTCATCAGCTCCCGCCGCAGGCGGGGCTCGGCGTCTACGAACGCGGGCCAGACGGGCTGCTCACCGCGGCCCGTGTCTACGACGACATCGAACCACCCGTCGGCCATCCCTGACGGTCCACACATCGAGCGGGAAGGACCATGATGGAGCCGAACGGGCTGCGGACGCTGCTCACCGGCCGGGGACTGCTGGAGTCGCCACGGTGGCATGGTGACCGGCTGTACTTCTCTGACTGGTCTGCGGGCGAGGTGCTCGCCGTGGACCTGGCCGGCCGCAGCGAGGTGATCGCGCGGGTGCGGTCGCTGCCGCTGTGCACGGCGTGGCTGCCCGACGGCCACCTGGTGATCGTCTCCTCACCGGACGGGCGGCTGCTGCGACGGGAGCCGAACGGCTCCCTGGTCACGTACGCGGACCTGGGCCGACCGGGCTGGAACGACATCGTGGTGGACGGCCGCGGCAACGCCTACGTCAACGCGGCCGGGTTCAACCCGATGGCCGGGGAGGAGTTCCGGCCGGGTTCGGTCCACCTGGTCACGGCGGACGGCTCCGTGCGGCAGGTGGCCGACGACATCGCGTTCCCCAACGGGATGGCGGTGACCGCGGACAACTCCACCTTGATCGTCGCGGACTCCTACCGGCACCAGCTGGTCGGCTTCGACATCGGCGCGGACGGCGGTCTTTCCGGCCGGCTCGTCTGGGCCGATCTCGGCGACGGCACCCCGGACGGCATCTGCACCGACGCTCAGGACGCCGTCTGGTACGCCGACGTGCCTAACCAGCGGTGCGCGCGTGTCGCGGCGGGCGGCACCGTGCTGCAGACCATCGACCTGGATCGCGGCGGTTTCGCCTGCGCCCTGGGCGGCCCGGAAGGGACCACGCTGTTCGTCGTGGCCGCTGAATGGCGGGGCATGACCGAATCAGAGTTGGTCCCGTCCGGCAGCGGCCAGGTCCTGACCGTCGACGTCGAGGTTCCGGGGGCCGGCTGGCCGTAACCAGTCCAGGACATGTATTGCCGCCAAGAGATGCTCATGCTTATGGACAAATCTGGCGCCCGGCGCTTTCATAAGAAACAGCCGGGTGGAGGGCAAACTAGGTCAAGCCGGCTGGCCTAGCGGTGAGCGGGGGGAGACGGCATGTCATACTGCGGCGGATCTGGCAGGCGCCGGAGGGTGTTCACGGGGTGGCGGCGGACGGTGACGGTAGCGGGCACGCTGGCGCTGGCCGGGGCAGCGGTGCTGCCCGGCGCGGGAACCGCGGCAGCGGCGACCCGGCCCACCGGGCCAGCGCTCGCGTTCAGCCCCGCCCCGTATGACTTCGGGCAGGTCGGCCCGGGGCAATCTGCCTCGCAGACGTTCACCCTGACCAACTCAGGCCGGAAGGCCACCGGCAAGCTGCGGGTGCGGCTGTCCGGTCCGGCTGCTTTCAGCATTACCCGCGATACCTGCCGCGCGGCCCGGCTGCGGCCCGGCCGGGCGTGCCGCATCATCGTGCGGTTCGCCCCGTCCGAGGCGGGCCGCATCACCGCGACGCTGACGGCATCCAGCAAGGGCGGCCCAAAGCACGCCGCCACCGCCAGCGACGTCCTCACCGGCGGGCAGGCCCTCGGGGCTGCCCCCGGGCAGATCTACTGGGTCAGTACCGACGAGATCTGGACCGCCAGCCTCGACGGCGCCAGCCCGCACGCCATCATCACCGGTCAGAACGGCCCGGAGGGGATAGCAGTGACCAGCAGCGGTCTGTACTGGGCCGACGCTGTCGACGGGACGATCTGGGAAGCCAACCTGGACGGCTCCAGCCCGCACACCATCCTCACCACCCAGCGCGGGCAGGTCGGCCTGGCCGTCACGTCCAGCCATATCTACTGGGCCAACGACGGTGGCGGCGCGGACCGGGCCGGCACGATCTGGGCGGCCAACCTGGACGGCAGCAGCCCGCACGCCATCGTCACCGGGCAGACTCTCCCGGCCGGGGTGGCGGCCGACGCCAGCCACGTCTACTGGGCCGACGAGGGGAACGAGACAGCCGGGAACGGCACGATCAGCGAGGCCAGCCCGGACGGGACCAGCCCGCGCACCATCGTCACGGGCGTGACGACGCCGGTCGGGGTGGCCGTCGATGCCAGCCACCTGTACTGGGCCAGCAGCGGTGATGGCACCGTGAGCCAGGCCAGCCTGGACGGGAGCAGCCCGCACGCCATCGTCACCGGCCAGAACGAGCCGTCCGGGGTAGCGTCCGACGCCATCCACCTGTACTGGGCCAGCAAGGACGACGGCACCGTGAACCAGGCCAGCCCGGACGGGAGCAGCCCGCACGCCATCGTCACCGAGCAGACCAGCCCGACCTGGATGGCGGTCACCCCGCCGGCGCCTTGACTGGGTTATGTGCAGTCGCCGCCCTCTAGGGTGCGGTGCTGATCTTGGGGGCGCGGGTGATGCCCTTGTCCTTCAGGTCGGCGGCGATCATCTCCCGCAGGATGGCTTTCTTGATCTTGGTGCCGGACATGGGCCACTCGGTGACGAATCGGACGTAGCGCGGCACCCGGAAGGTCGCGATCTTACCCGCGCAGAAGTCGATGATCTCCTGCTCGGTGACCGTCGCCCCCGGCTTGAGCTGGATGAACGCGGCGGGGACCTCGACGTAGTAGTCGTCGGGCGCGGAGACGACCTGGACGATGCCGATCGCGGGATGGCGGAGCAGATAGCTCTCAACCTCAGCGGCCGACACGTTCTCGCCGCCGACCTTGAGCATGTCCTTGAGTCGGCTGACGAAGGTGACCCGGCCGTCCGGGTCCATGGTGGCCACGTCCATGGTGTGGAACCAGCCCTCGTCGTCGAATACCTGCGCCGTCAGCTCGGGGTCGTTCAGGTAGCCGGAGAAGCAGTTCGAGCCGCGGAACAGCAGCTCGCCCTCGGTGTCCGGCGGCAGGTCGACACCGGTGACCGGGTCGACGACCCGGCATTCCATGCCGGGCATGGGATGGCCACCGGTAGTGACCCGCTGCTCCAGCGTGTCGGTCAGGTAGCTCAGCGACAGGAACGAGGACGCCTCGGTCATCCCGAAGCAGGACACCTGGATGGCATCCGGCAGGCGGCTGGCCATGTCGCGCAGGCGCTCGGTGACGCCGACGGTCATGACGATCCGGACGCTGGACAGGTCGCGGTCGTTGAAGTCCGGCTGGTTGACCACGGGCAGCCAGATGGTCTCGAAGGCGGCCAGCACGATCGAGCAGCGCATCGAGGCGATCTGCTCCAGCGCCAGCTCGGGCCGGAAGAACCCGGTATGGACTAGCGTCGCACCGGCGTAGATGGTGGCCACCGAGAACGCGATGCCGCCGATGTGGAACATGGGCAGCGCGGTCCAGATCCGGTCCTCGGGGGTGAGGAAGAAGCGGGTCTGCTTGGTGCCGTCCGCGAAGCGGATCAGGGCCTCGTGGCTGAGCAGCGCGCCCTTCGGCTCGGCCGCGGTGCCGGAGGTGTACATGACCACGGCGGGGTCGCGGACCTTGACCAGCTGACGGCGGCGCTGCAGGTCGCCATCTGGCACGCCGGCCCCGGCCG
Source organism: Streptosporangiaceae bacterium (assembly GCA_036758545.1). Taxonomy (GTDB): domain Bacteria; phylum Actinomycetota; class Actinomycetes; order Streptosporangiales; family Streptosporangiaceae; genus Palsa-504. The sequence continues at coordinate 8,029 of DAIOWL010000080.1, forward strand.
CGGCGAAGTCGGCCTCGGTGGCGAAGCCGGGCGGGGCGCTCTCGCCCAGGACGATGACCTGGCGCAGGTCCGGCGCGTCGTCCAGGGCCAGCGCGGTGCGATCCTGGCCGCCCAGGGCGGGGAGCGCCGCCGACAGCAAGGCCGGGAAGTCAGGCGCCGCCGGGCTCGCCGGATCAGGCGGGCTGATGAACAGCAGCCGCATCCGGGAGTGCCGGATCAGGTCGGCCAGCTCGAGGCTCTTGTACCGGGCGTTGACGGGGACCGGGTACAGGCCGGCCTTGGCCGCGCCGAACAGGGCCGCGATGGCGTCGGCGCAGTTGGGGAGCAGGATCCCGACCGTCTCCCCCGGCTCGAGGCCGGCGGCCAGCATGCCGCGGGCGAAAAAACCGGCCCGTTCGGCCAGGCCGGCGTATGTGACCTGATGGTCGGGGAAGACCATGGCCAGGTGCTCGCCCAGTTCCGCCGCGCGAAGGTCGAGAAGGTCCCCGAGCGTCGTGACCTCGATCCGGTGGATCCCGGGCTCGGCCATGGCATTGCTCCCTTTACCTGTCGTCAGAAGAGGGGAGGACGAGTACGGCCTCGCCCTCGAGTACCCGGCCCCGGCCGGGAACATCGAGGTGGACCTGGCACCGCACCCGTTCCTGCCCGTCCAGAATCTCACGATCGACGACGCTTCCGCCCCCTTCGACGCTGTCCTCAGCCAGGACCAGGCCGAGCAGGCGGGAACGGAAGCTGACCAGCCGGGCCCGGGGGAACGCCGCGAGCACCATGTTCACGGCCATGGCCATGGTCGAGGGCCCCTGGTTCACCTGCCGGTCGGCGACGCCGAGCCGCCGGGCCGCCGCCGCGTCCAGGTGGATGGGGTTCGGGTCGGCCAGCAGCAGGGCCAGCGTCTTCATCCGCGCCGCATCGACGAGACCGAGCTTCCAGCCGGGTAGCTCGGTCACGAGGCACCATCCTCACCGGGGCGGGGGATGGCGAACACGTTGGTCACGGTGGCGGCCGGGACGCCGTCGGAGAACAGGTCGAAGCGGCAGGTGATCCGGTCGAAGGGGCCGATCCGCCGGGAGCGGCGCCGCTCCACCGACTCGATCACGCCGCGGACCTCGTAGTCGGCGTCCTCGGCCAGCGGGCGGTGCAGCTCGATCGAGGATTCGGCCAGCAGCGGCCCGTCGTCGATGTCGGAGCCGAACAGGCGGAACAGGTCCGCCAGCGAGATACCGATGCCACGGTTGGCGAGCACGAAGGCCGCCACCGGATGAGGTTCGGGCCGGGGCGGCGAGTAGAAGGCGTCGTGCAGCAGCCAGTTCTGGTAGGGCTCGAGCCGGGCCGAGCCCGGCGGGAGCCGATGTCCGGCCAGGCCCATCAGAATGACCCCATCAGAACGACCCCATCAAAAAGACCGCGGCAGGCCGAGGCCCTCGGCGATGGAGTTCCTCGCCATCTCGTTGGTGATCGGGCCGATCCGGAACAGCCGTGAGTCCCGCCAGTAGCGCTGCATGTCGGTCTCGGCCGAGTACCCCATCCCGCCGAGGATCTGGATGCCCAGGTCCGCGGCCTGGTTCGCCAGCTCGGACGCGATCACCTTGGCCATGGTGGCCTCCCGCTGGCAGGGCAGCCCGCGCGATTGCAGCCAGGCCGCCTTGGTCACGATCAGGTCGGCCTGCTCCTGCCACATCGCGACGTTGGCGATGTAGTGCTGCAGCGCCTGGAACTCGCCGATCTTGCGGCCGAACGCCTCGCGCTCGGTCACGTACCGCAGCGCGTCTTCCAGCACGCCGTCCAGGATGCCGACACAGAACGCCGACAGCATGATGCGCTCGTTGTTCAGCGTGGGCAGCAGCATCTTCCACGCCTGGTCCGGCTGGCCGAGCAGGTTCTCGTCCGCCACGAACACGTCGTCGAGGAACACGTCGCACGAGCCCAGCGCGCGCATGCCCAGCTTCGGGATCTCCCGGATGGTCACGCCGTCCGACGCGGTGGGCAGGATGAACAGCGACACGCCCTGGTACTGCCTGGCCACGTCCCTGGTCGTCCTGACCAGCAGCAGGATGTAGTCCGCGACGTGCGCCATCGAACTCCACGTCTTCTGGCCGTTGATGACCCAGCCGCCGTCCGCCCGCGTGGCGACCGTCCGCATCGCGCCCAGTACGTCGGTCCCGCCGCCGGGCTCGGTGAACCCGATGGCCCATTTTTCCCGGCCCGCGGCGATCGCGGGCAGGTGCTGCTGCTTCTGCTCCGGCGTGCCGTAGATTCCCACCGATTTGCCGCCGGCGAACGAGGTGATCCCCCACACCCAGGTCAGCCCGGCTAGCGACCGGGCCAGCTCGCGGGCCAGCAGCATCTGGGTCATGATGTCGCCGCCCTGGCCGCCGTATTCCTCCGGAATGCCGATGGCGTGGAACCCGGCCGTGGCGAGCTTGCCGAACAGCTCATGCGGGAACGTGTGCTCGTCCTTCTCCAGGTCCCGCGCCCACGACTTGGGCAGCTCGCGGTTGACGTAGTCGCGGACGCTCTTGCGGAACATCTCCTGCTCGTCGCTAAGCCGGAAGTCCATCGTGCTCACGCCGTCCTGGCCAGGGGCTGCAGCCGGGCCAGCGCTTCGGGGGTGGCGACGCCGCGCAGGGCCAGGTCGGCGAACTGCGCCCCGATCTGGTGCGCGGTGAATTCCCCGCCCGTCCGGAACCATCGGTACACCCAGTTCACCGAGCCCAGGATGCTCAGCGAGGCGAGCTTGAGGTTCACGTCGGCCCGGATCAGTCCGGCCTGCTGGCCCGCCTCCAGGAGGTCGACGAAGACGCGGCGGTAGGCGTGTTCGTCGCCGATGATCTCGGCCTGCCGCCCGGGCGACAGCGCCTGGAGTTCGTGCAGGAACACCGCGGTCTTGGTCAGGTTCCGGCATTCGTGCTCGATGTGCCCGATGATGACGTCGCGCAGCCGCTCCAGCGGGTTGCCCTCCCCCGCGGCCAGCGACTCGATGTTGGCCAGGCCCTCCTCGTGCACTGCCTTGATCACGTCGAACAGCAGGTCTTCCTTGGACTGGATGTAGTAGTACAGGCTGCCCTTGAGCATCCCCAGCCGGTCCGCGATGTCCTGCAGCGAGGCCGCGTCGTACCCCTTGGCGTAGAACACGTCGGTGGCGACCTCGATCAGCTCGGACCAGCGCTCCTCGCGGGGCTTGCGCTCGCCGCCGCCTCGTCTTTGCGCCCGTCCTGGTGGTTGCCGCATGGGCCCGTCCCTTCGTTGCCTGTCACTCATAGCTGATCCTCAGTCCGGTCACGGCCCGGGACGCGATGTTCGGCCGCCAGGTCACCTCGCCGCAGACGCGGATGTCCCCGAGCCGGCCCAGGATCTTGGGCAGCGCCGCGCGGGCCTCGATCCGGGCCAGCTGCGCGCCCAGGCAGGCGTGCAGTCCGCGGCCGAAGCCGACGTGCAGCGGCTTGGCCGGACGCCCGATGTCGAAGCGGTCCGGGTCGGCGAACGTGCCCTTGTCGCGGTTGGCCGACTGCAGCACCAGGAACACGCGGTCCCCCGCCCTGACCTGCCTGCCGTCCCGCTCGTGATCCTGCACCACCCAGCGGATCAGGATCTTGATCGGGCCCTCGAACCGCAGCACTTCCTCGATCGCCCGGTTGACCAGGGACGGATCGGCCCGCAGCCGGGCCAGCTCGTCGGGGTGCCGGTCCAGCGTGACGATGGCGTTGCACAGCAGGTTGGTGGTGGTCTCGTGCCCGGCGAACAGGATCAGCGAGCACAGCGCCATCAGCTCCGCGTCGTCCAGGTGATCGCCGTCCTCGTCCGCCCCTTCCCCGGCGGCGCTGCCCAGCAGCACGCTGATCATGTCCTCGCCGGGCTCGCGGCGGCGCCGCTCGATCAGCCCGGCCAGGTACTCCTGCAGCTCCCTGACCCCGGCCAGCGCACGGGCGTACCGGCCGGCCCGGTCCGGCCCGCCCGCGCCGAACGCGACCAGGGCCAGCTCATCCGACCAGTGCTGGAACATGCCCCGGTCCTGCTGCGGCACGCCCATCATCCGGGCGATGACCGCGGCCGGCAGCGGGTAGGCCAGGCCCGCCAGGAAGTCGTCACCGCCGGACGCGACGAAGTCGTCGAGCAGTTCGTCCACGAGCTCGCCGATCCACCCGCTCATCGCGCTCACCCGCTGCTGGCGGAACGCCCGGCTGGCCAGCCGGTTCAGCCGGGTGTGCACGGGCGGGTCGGTGACGACCATCCAGCGGCTGATGATCTCCAGCATCGGCCCGTACTCGGCCCGGCGCTGCGCGGGCAGGACGTCGAGCAGCGGCCGGACCCGGTCCGAGGACAGCCGCGGGTCGCCGAAGGCGGCCACCACGTCGTCGTAGCGGGTGAGCAGCCAGGCCTTGCTGGCCGGCGCCCAGTGCACCGGGTCGCTCGCGCGCAGCTCGGCGTAGTAGGCAAAGGGGTCCTCGGTGAGCTCCGGTGAGAGCAGGTCCTGGTCCGCGACGGCGCTCACAGTTCTCCCTCCTCCGCCAGTACGGGCGCGAGCTCGCGCACGGCCAGCTCGGTGTGCCGCTCTACCAGGTCGTCGTCCAGGCCGCCGATGTCGCCGAAGCAGAACACGTCGGTGACCGGCAGCCCGGCGCACAGCTCGCTGATCCAGGCGGCGGCCGCGGCCGGGGTCAGGATCCTGAGCTTGGGGAAGGCAGTTCCCCGGCCCGCGGCGCTCCCCGGGCCGGCGTCTTCGTAGCTGGCCCGGTTGCGCCGCCCGTGCTCGCGGACCGCGGCCAGCACCCGGTCCGGGTCGTCGGCCAGGAACACGTTGGCCAGGCCGCCGACCCGCGGCAGGGCCGGCGGATCGGCCTGGGCCAGGCCCGCGAGGTAGGGCTCGAACAGGTCGCGGTCGATCCACAGCAGCCCCGCCCCGGTGCGCCCGGCCAGCCGGGCGCCGCGCGGGCCGCGCGCCCCCACCCAGACCGGCAGCGGCCGCTGCAGCGGGGCGGGCGTCACCCGCCCGGTGTCCCACAGCCGGGGCAGTGCCCGGACCGCGTGCTCGAGGGCCTCGTAGCGGCGGGTGTAGTCCGCGCCGAAGGCGGCGAACTCCCCGGCCCGCCAGCCGGCGCCGAGGCCGAGCTCCAGCCGCCCGTCGCTGAGGATGTCGACCACCGCGGCCTGCTCGGCCAGGGCGGGCGGCGGTATCAGCGGGCCGACCACGACGGCGGTGCCGATGCGCGCCCGGCTGGTCCGGGCGGCGATGGCGGCGCAGAAGGTCAGCGGGGCGGGCAGGTAGCCGTCGGCGAAGCCGTGGTGCTCGGTCACCCAGATCGCGCCGATGCCCGCGCGGTCGGCCCAGCCGATCCGGTCCAATGCGGCCGCGTAGACCCGCGCCCACGACCGGGCCCCGCCCGGGTTGCGCAGGTCGTAATAGAGCCCGAGGCGCATTACGGCACAGTGCCTTCCCCGGGGGGCGACCCCCGGTAATCCCCCGCGGTCCGCCGCAGCAGTCCGAGCCGGTCGGTGATCACGCGTCCCCCGGCGACCTGCCCGCCGGCCACCCGGACCACCCCGGCCAGGT
>DAIOWL010000081.1:0-13433 GCA_036758545.1 Streptosporangiaceae bacterium
TCGCTGGACACCGTCAAGAAGCACGTCAGCCACCTCATGGGCAAGCTCGGCGCGGTCAACCGGACCGAGGCGGTCGCCCGCGGCCGGGAACTCGGCCTGATCGACTAGCGCGGCTCCGAGCCGAGGAGGACGCAATGCTCGTGACCGAATACGACGTCGGACCGGGCGCCTACGGCGTCGCCGTGGCCGCCGACGGTGCGGTGTGGACCAGCCTGACCGGGCGCGGCGAGCTCGCCCGGGTCGACCCGGACGGGCAGGTCAGCCGGATCCGCCTGGATAGCGGGCAGAGCCGCCCCATGGTGCTGGCCCGCGGCCCCGACGACGCGATCTGGTTCAGCCGGGGCGACGGCCGGATCGGCCGGACCGACCCGGCCGGCGCCGTCTCCTCGGTGCCGGTGCTCACGCCGGCCGGCTCGCCGTACGGGTTGTGTGCCGGCCCGGGCCTGACGCTCTGGTACACCCTGGTGGCCGCCGACCGGATCGGCCGGATCAGCCCCGACGGCGGGATCGAGGAGTTCCCGCTGCCGGCGGGCAGCATGCCCTCGCTGATCACGGCCGGGCCGGACGGCGCGCTGTGGTGCACCCTCAACCAGGCCAGCGCCATCGGCAGGATCACCTCCGCGGGTGAGATCACGGTCTGCCCGCTTCCGACGGCGGATGCGGCACCGGTCGGCATCCACGCCGCGGGCGGGGCCGTGTGGTTCGCCGAGATCGGTGCCGGCCAGATCGGCCGCGTCGGTCCTGACGGGCGGATCGAGGAGTACCCGCTGCCCGACCGGTCCTGCCGCCCGCACGCCGTCGCCGCCACACCGGACGGCGGCTGCTGGGCCACGCTGTGGGCCGCCAGTTCGGTGGTCCGGCTCGACCGCGACGGCGGCCTGGCCGAGGAGATCAGGTTCCGGCCCGGATCGGAACCGCACGGAATCGCGCTCGGACCCGACGGGTCGGTCTGGGTCGCCCTGGAGGCAGGCTCCCTCGCGCACCTCACCCCCTGATCCGCTCCCCAGCCTCTGACGCTAAGGCTCCCTGGCCGCCCGTTCGGTGTCATGGGCCGCACCCACCAGCACGGGACGGGCCGACAGGACGTGCACCCGCATCACCGCCTCGGCCCAGGCCGGGTCGCCGGCCGTCACGGCGTCGAGGATCTCGCGGTGCTGCCGCATGCTCTGCCGCATCCGCGCCGGAGAGTAGAGCCGGTACGTGTGCGAGACGACCGGCACGTGGATGAGCGAGTTCATCAGCTCGGGCAGCAGCGAGTTGCCGGAGGCGGTGACGATGGCGCCGTGGAAGGCCCCGTTGAGCTCGGTGATGAGGTCGATATCGGGGCTGACGCCTTCCCCGGTGGCGGCCTCCATCCGGGTCACCAGGTCGTTCATGGCGCTGATGTCGGCGTCCGTCACCCGCGTGGCGGCCCGCGCCGCCGCATGCCCCTCGAGCAGCGCGCGCAGGTCGAAGATGTCGCCCAGCTCGCCGGCGGTCCAGGTGCGGACCCGGGCGCCCTTGTTGGGCAGGGTCGCGAGCAGGCCCTCGGACCCGAGCCGGCGCAGCGCCTCGCGAACCGGGGTCCGGCTCACCCCCAGTGAGTCGGCTAGGTCCGCCTCGCCGAGCCGGGCGCCCTGAGCGTACGTGCCGTCCAGGATCCCCTGCCGCAGCGTGTCGTAGACCCGGTCCGCACTGCCGCTACGCGGTACCACTCCACCTCCCCTCTCGTGCTAGCACTGCTCAGCCGCCCTCACCAGGGACGAGCGTAACGCGGGGAACATCCCGGCCCGGCCGAGCAGCGCCGGGTTGGCGTGCCCGAGGCGCTGCTCGACGTAGGCGGACGCGGCGAGCAGCGCGGCCATGTCGATGCCGGTGCCGATGCCGCTGCGGTCGAGCGCGTACAGCAGGTCCTCGGTGGCGATGTTGCCGGTCGCGGCCGGCGCGAACGGGCAGCCGCCGATCCCGCCGCTGCTCGCGTCCAGCGCGGTGACGCCGGCCTCGATCGCGGCCAGCGCGTTGGCGTACCCGGTATTCCTCGTGTTGTGGAAGTGGCAGCGCAGCGGCGCGTCGGTCACGCTGCGCACCGCGCCGGCCAGCGTGCGCACGTCACGCGGAACGGCCACGCCGATCGTGTCGGCCAGCGCGACCTCGTTCACCCCGGCCTCGGCGCACTGGCGGACGATGTCCGTCACCCGCTCCGGCCGGACCTCGCCCTCGAACGGGCAGCCGAACGCCGCGCCCACCGTGAGCGTCACCCGCAGGCCGGCGTCGCGGGCCGCGGCGGCGATGCCGGCCGTGGCGCGGATCGCCTCGGCGGTGGTCATCCCCTGGTTCTTCGCCGAGAACGTGTCGGTGGCGACGACCACCATGTTGATCTCGTCGACCCCGGCGGCCACCGCCCGCTCCATCCCGCGGCGGTTCAGCACCAGGCCGCTGTAGCGCACGCCGTCCGGCCGCGGCACCGCCGCCATGACCGCCTCGGCGCCGGCCATCTGCGGCACCCGGGCCGGGTGCACGAAGCTGACCGCCTCGATCCGCCGCAGCCCGGCGGCGGCCAGCGCCTCGATGTAGGCCACCCGGGCGGCCACGTCGAGCACCGCGTCCTCGTTCTGCAGCCCGTCCCGCGGGCCCACCTCGACGATCTCCAGCGTGCTCATGCCCTCCATCATGGTCTCTGTCTTGCATGCAATCAAGCAGACAATGCCGCGTAGGTCTTGCCGCCTCCCGCGATCTCTCGATAGATTGCATGCAATCGAGCGATGGAGCGCCCTGCCGGAACAGCCTGACGAGGTGGCGATGACCGACCAGACCAGCCCGCGGCCAGACGGAGGAACGCCGCTGCAGGACCTGCGGGTCACCGAGCTCGGCCAGCTGCTCGCCGGCCCGTTCTGCGGCCAGTTGCTCGGCGACTTCGGCGCGGAGGTCATCAAGGTCGAGGACCCCGGGCAGGGCGACCCGATGCGCCAGTGGGGCCGGGAGAAGCCGCACGGGATGTCGCTGTGGTGGCCGGTGGTGGCGCGGAACAAGAAGTCGGTCACCGCCAACCTGCGCGACCCCCGCGGCCAGGATCTGGTCCGCCGGCTCGCGGCCCGGTCCGACGTGCTGCTGGAGAACTTCAGGCCGGGCACGCTGGAGCGCTGGGGCCTCGGCCCGGACCAGCTCTGGGAGATCAACCCGGGCCTGGTCATCACCCGGGTGACCGGGTTCGGCCAGACCGGGCCGTACGCGCCGCGGGCCGGGTTCGGCTCCATCGGCGAGGCGATGGGCGGCATCAGGTACGTCACCGGCGACGCCGACCGGCCGCCGTCCCGGGCCGGCGTGTCGCTCGGTGACGCGCTGGCCGCGACGTTCGCCGCCCTCGGCACGATGATGGCGCTGCACGCGCGCCAGCGCACCGGCCGCGGGCAGGTGGTCGACTCCGCCATCTACGAAGCGGTGCTCGCCCTGATGGAATCGCTGCTGCCCGAGTGGTCCCTGGCCGGGTACCAGCGGGAGCGCACGGGCAGTGTGCTGCCGAACATCGCGCCGAGCAACGTCTACCCGACCAGCGACGGCGACCTGATCCTCATCGCCGCCAACCAGAACTCGGTGTTCCGGCGGCTGGCCGCGGTGATGGGGCGCCCCGAGCTCGCCGACGACGAGCACTACGCCACCCACGGCGCCCGCGGCGCCCACATGGCCGAACTCGACGACCTGATCAGCGCGTGGACCGCCACCGTGACCGCGGACGACCTGCTGGAGGTGCTGCACGCGGGCGGGGTGCCGGCCGGCCGCATCTACCGGGCCAGGGACATGCTCTCCGACCCGCACTTCGCGGCCCGCGAGGCCATCATCAGGCTCGCCCACCCGCAGCTGGGCGAGCTGCCGATGCAGGGCGTCTTCCCGCGGCTGAGCAGCACCCCCGGCCGGGTCCGGCACCCCGGCCCCGAGCTGGGGGAGCACAACGACGAGGTCTACCGCGGCCTGCTCGGCCTCGGCGACGGCGAGATGGAGGAACTGACCGCGGGCGGCGTGATCTGACCGCGGCGACCCCACGTTTCCAGGAGGCTCGATGACCTACCGGCTCGGTGTCGACGTCGGCGGCACCTTCACCGACGTGTTGCTGATCGATGAGCGGACCGGCGGCACCTACCGCGCCAAGACCGCTTCCACGCCGGACGACCAGTCCGTCGGCGTGCTGCGCGGGATCGAGAAGGTCTGCGGCTCGGCGGGCATCACCCTCGCCGACATCACCCAGGTCCTGCACGGGACCACGGTCGCGACCAACGCGATCCTGGAGGGCAAGGGCGCCCGGGTCGGGCTGGTCACCACCCAGGGCTTCCGCCAGGTGCTGCAGATCGCCAGGTCGTTCGTTCCCGGCGGGCTGGCCGGCTGGATCATCTGGCCCAAGCCCGAGCCGCTCGCCTCGCTGGAGGACACGGTGGAGGCGATCGAGCGGATCGCCTCCGACGGCAGCGTGGTGACCGCCCTGGACGACGACGACATCCGGGCCAAGCTGCGCACGCTGCGCGCGGCCGGCGTCGAGGCGCTGACGATCTCGCTGATCAACTCCTACGCCAACGCGACGCACGAGCAGCGGATCGCGGCGATCGCGGCGCAGGAGCTACCGGACGTCCCGCTCTCGGTGTCCAGCGCGGTGCTGCCGGAGCTGCGCGAGTACGAGCGCACGATCACCGCCGTCGCGAACAGCTACGTCCACCCGCAGGTCTCCCGCTACATCGCCAGCCTGGCGGGCAAGCTGGACGACGGCGGCGTCTCGGCCGGCCTGTACATCCTGCGCAGCGACGGCGGGCTGGCCAGCGCCGCGAACGCGGCCGACAGCCCGGTCTCGATGCTGCTGTCCGGCCCGGCCGGCGGCGTGGCCGGCGCGGCCTGGGCGGCCGAGCAGGCCGGCTACCGGGACTTCCTCACCTTCGACATGGGCGGCACCTCCACCGACGTGGCGCTGGTGCAGGACCTGCTGCCGCGGATCGGGCGGGAGACCACGGTCGGTGACCTCAAGGTGCGGGCCACCTCGGTGGACGTGCGGACCGTGGGCGCGGGCGGCGGGTCCGTCGCGCACGTCCCGCCGCTGACCCGGGCGCTGCGGGTCGGCCCGCAGTCGGCCGGGGCCGTGCCCGGCCCGGCCGCGTACCGGATGGGCGGCACCGAGCCGACCGTGACCGACGCCAACGTGGTGCTCGGCTACCTGCCGACCGAACTGGCCGGCGGCGAGATCACGCTCGACGCGCAGGCCGCCCACGCCGCGGTCAAGACCATCGCCGACGCGATGGAGCTGGGCAGCGTGGAGGCGGCCGCGGCCGGCATCGTCGACATCGTCAACGAGAACATGTTCGGCGCGCTGCGCCTGGTGTCCGTGCAGCAGGGCTTCGACCCCCGCGACTTCGCGCTGGTCGCCTTCGGCGGCGCGGGCCCGCTGCACGCCAACGCATTGGGCAAGCTGACCGGCGCGTGGCCGGTGATCATCCCGCCGTCGCCGGGCGTGCTGTGCGCCTACGGCGACGCCACCACGATGGTCAGGGACGAGGCGGCCCGCACCTACATCCGCCGGTTCGGCGCGATCAGCGACGACGAGCTGCTCGGCCTGCTGCACGAGCTGGCCGAGGCCGCCGCGGCCACCGTCGAGGCCCAGGGCGTGCCGCGCCCCGAGCAGGCCACCACCTACCACGTGGACCTGCGCTACCACGGGCAGGGCTTCGAGATCACCGTGCCGGCCGACGCCGCGGCGTTCGACGGCAACGGCGCTCCACGGGCCGGGCTGGCCGCGCTGGCGGCCGCGTTCGACGCCGAGCACCAGCGCCTCTTCTCGTTCCTGCTCGAGGGCAACGAGCACGAGCTGGTCAGCGCGCGCGCCACCGTCACCGGCCCGCGCCCCGGCGTCGGCACGGTCCGGCTGCCCGACGGCGGCCCCGATCCCTCCGCCGCGCTGGCCCGGACGACCAGGATCTGGGTCGACGGGAGCCACACCGACACGGCCGTCTACGACCGGACCGCCCTGCGAGCCGGGAACGTGGTCGCCGGACCGGCCATCATCACCGAGATGGACTCCACCACCCTTGTCCTGCCCGGGCACGCCGCCACCGTGCATCCCGGCGGCAGCCTCCTCATCCGTCCCACGGAGGGCTGATCCATGGCGCAGATCATCGAGACCGCCGCCACCGGCGACGTCACCGCCGTCGACGTGGATGTCGTCACCCTGGACATCATCGAGAACGCGCTGCGCAACGCGCGCTACGAGATGGACGAGGTGCTGTTCCGCACCGCGCTGTCGCCCGGCATCAGGGAGCAGCACGACGAGTTCCCGCTGATCGGCGACCCCGAGGGCAAGATGGTGGCCGGCCAGTTCGGCCTGTCCGTGCCGGCCCTGCTCGCGCGGTACGAGGGCACCATCGAAGAGGGCGACGTCCTGCTCACCTCGGACCCGTACGCCTGCGACGCGGCGATCAGCCACGCGAACGACTGGCTCGTGGTGATGCCGATCTACCACGCGGGCCGCGTGGTCGGCTGGGCCTCGATGTTCGGCCACATGTCGGACGTGGGCGGCAAGACGCCGTCGTCGATGCCGACCGACGCCCGGACCATCTTCGAGGAGGGGGTGGTCATCCCGCCGTTCAAGCTCTACCGCAAGGGGGAGCTGAACGACGAGGCCCTGAAGATCATCCTCAACCAGGTCCGGATGCCGGAGTGGAACCGCGCGGACCTGAACGGGATCGTGGCCGCCTGCCGCACGGCCGGACGGCGCGTGCAGGAACTGTGCGACCGGTTCGGCACCGAAACGTACCTGTCGGCGCTGGACGCCCTGCTGGACCGGAACTACCGGGCCATGAAGACGCTGCTGACGACGATCTTCGCCGACGGCGAGAGAATCTCGTTCACCGACTACATCTGCGACGACGGGGTCGGCTACGGCCCCTATGAGCTGAAGCTGTCGCTGACCAGGACCGGCGACAAGGTGGTGCTCGACTTCACCGGCAGCTCCCCGCAGGCGCAGGGGCCGGTGAACTACTACGTCAACGAGAACCTGGTCCGGATGTTCTTCGGCATCTACATGATCACCGTGGCCGACCCGCAGATCCTGTGGAACGACGGCTACTACCCGCTCATCGACGTGGTGATCCCGGACGCGAGCTACTGGAAGCCGAAGTACCCGGCCGCGCTCAACGGGCGGAACCACGGCATCGGGCGCATCTTCGACCTGTTCGGCGGGCTGCTCGGCCAGAAGAACCCGAGCCTGCTGAACGCGGCCGGCTTCTCCTCCTCGCCGCACTTCATGTACTCGGGCAACTACACCAGCCCCGACCGCAAGGGCGAGTGGTTCCAGCTGTACTCGATCGGCTTCGGCGGCATCCCCGGCCGGCCGATCGGCGACGGGCCCGACGGCCACTCGCTGTGGCCGTCGTTCGTCAACATTCCCTGCGAGTACCTGGAGTCCTACTACCCGATGCGGATCGAGCGGTGGGAGACCGTCGCCGACACCGGCGGCGCCGGCCTGCACCGCGGCGGCAACGGCGTCGACGTGGCCTACCGGTTCCTCGAGCCGGGGACGATCGCGATCCACGACGACCGCTGGCTCACCTACCCGTGGGGGGTGAACGGCGGCGAGCCGGGGGCGCGCGGCCGCAAGTGGATCGAGCGGGCGGACGGGACGACCGAGGTGCTGCCCAGCAAGATCCACGACGTCCCGGTCAGGGCAGGCGACCTGCTGCACTTCGTCACCTGGGGCGGCGGGGGCTGGGGCGACCCGCTGGCCCGCGACCCCGAGCTGGTCGCCCGGGAGGTGCGGCGCGGGCTGATCACCGCGGACGGTGCCCGCCGTTACGGCGTGGTGGTCGGGCCGGACGGCGTCACGGACCAGGCGGCGACCGAGACGCTGCGGGCGGAGATGGCCGCCGAACGCCCGGCCGAGCTGCCGATCTTCAACATGGGGCCGCCGCTGGCCGAGATCCTCGAGCGCTGCGAGGCCGAGACCGGGCTGCCCGCGCCCGCCCGGCCGGTGGCGCTATGAGCGGGCCGGACGACGCGTCCGGGCCTGACGACGCGCTGGCGGCGAACTACGCGCGCGGGGGCTTCGGGCAGTCCCTGGCCTGGGGCAGCAGGCCGGCGCTGGTCCTGGTCGACCTGATCCGCGCCTACTTCGAGCCGGGCGCGGCGTTCTACATGGGCTCGGACGCCTGCCTGTCCTCCTCCGCCCGGGTCCTCGCCGCCGCCCGGGCCGCGGCCGTCCCGGTGCTGTACACCCGGGTGGAGTACGACCAGGACGGGATCAACGGCGGGCTGTTCGTCCGCAAGATCCCCGCGCTGCGCCACCTCGTGCCGGGCGGCCCGCTCGGCGAGATCATGCCGCAGATCACGCCGGGCGAGCACGAGATCGTGATCGTCAAGCAGTACGCCAGCGCCTTCTTCGGCACCACCCTCGCCGCGACGCTGAACGCGCTGGGCGTGGACACGGTCATCATTACCGGCGTGAGCACCAGCGGCTGCGTCCGGGCGACCGCGGTCGACGCGCTGCAGCACGGGTTCGTGCCGCTCGTGGTCCGCCAGGCGGTCGGCGACCGCGACCCGGGCCCGCACGAGTCCGCCCTGTTCGACCTGCAGGCGAAGTACGCCGAGGTGGTGGACGAGGACAGCGTGGTGCCCTGGCTGGGCACGGTCATCGGCTTACCGCTCAGCTGACGCTCTTGATCTTCCAGACCCCGATCGCGGCGGCCACGGCCACCACCGCGGTCGCGCCGAACAGGGCCGGGTAGCCGGCCAGCGAGACCAGCGGCGCCGCGATCACCGCGCCGATGGCGCCCGGGCAGACGATGGCGATGTTGATGATGCCGAGGTCCTTGGCCCGGTCCCTGGCGGCCGGCAGCACCTGCGTGATCAGCGCCTGGTCGACCGCGATGTAGGCGCCGTAGCCCAGGCCGAACAGCACCGCCGCGAGGAGCGCGGCGTCCCACGTCTCGACGAACGTCAGCAGCAGCGCGGCCGCGGCCATCAGCAGGCCGGACACGGTGACCAGCATCTTGCGGCGGCCCCGGCGATCCGAGATCACCCCGCCGACGATCGAGGCGAGCACCACGCAGCCGGTGTAGATCAGGATCAGGATGAGCAGGCCGTCCGCCGCGGTCTGGCCGGGGAACAGCCGCGCGTAGTGCACCGCGTCGCGCAGGAAGTAGAGCAGGTACAGCGTGCCCATGGCGATGGCCAGGCTGGTCAGGAAGCGGGTCAGCCAGGCCCAGCCGAAGTCGGGGTACTCCCGCGGGCTGAGCCAGTAGGACGAGGCCAGCCGGCGCCAGGAGAACGGCTCCCGGTCGTGCGGCGCGAGCGGGTAATCCGGGGTGAACAGCACGAACGGCAGCGCCAGCAGCACCATCAGGACCGCGAGCGTGACGTACCCGGCCACCAGGCGCTGGTCGAGGACGTCCACGACCAGGACGGTGCCCAGGACCAGGCCGAGCGCGATCGGCATGCCCACCCAGCCGGACACCGTGGCGCGCTGCCGGACCGGCACGTGGTCCGGGATGGCCGCGCTCAGGGTGGCGTACTCGCCGTTCTGGAACGCGCAGAACAGGAACCACAGCAGGGCCACGCCGAACACCGTGGCCTGCTCGGCCAGCACCACCATGCAGGCGGCGGCCAGCACGGCCATGGCGAGCGTCCAGCGGTGCCGGCGGCCGCTGAACCGGCCGATCCGCCGCCCGTGCGCGGTGCGGTCGGACAGCATGCCGACGATCGGGGTGGCCAAGGCGGAGGAGATGGCCCCGACCCCGGTCACCACCGCGAGCGCGACGACCTTGTGCCTGGGCGTGATGTCCTGCAGCTGAAGGGCCAGCATGACCTGCAGCGGCGTCTGCGTCGCCATCCACATGCCCAGGCTGGCCAGGGTCAGGCCCAGGATCCAGCGGCGCCGGACGTGCTGGTCGGGTTCGGCCAGCGCGAGCGACAGCGCGTCCGCCTGACCGACCGTCTGGTCCCTCATGACTCCCTCATGACCCAGATCATGACGCATCAGGTGCGCATCGCGGTATAGCTTGCCGCCACGCGGGCCCTCGCCAGGACCCCGCACCCTGAACTGGTCTCGGGTCACATTCCCACAGGTGCCCGGGGTGGAAAAACGTGTAATTATTTATCCATGTCGATCGCCATTTCTGAAGAGCACCGCGCCCTCGCGCAGACCGTGGCCGGCCTGCTGACCAAGCACCAGTCCCGCGCGGCGGCGCGCAGCCTGCTCGAGGGCGGGACGGAACAACTGCCCGCCTTCTGGGCCGAGCTCAGCGGCCTCGGCCTGCTCGGGCTGCACGTGCCGGAAGAACTCGGCGGCTCGGGCTTCGGGCTGGCGGAGACGCTGGTCGTGGCCGAGCAGATGGGCCGGTACCTGGCGCCGGGGCCGTTCGTCCCGACCGTGATCGCCAGCGCCGTGCTGGCCGCGGCCGGGCCCGACGACCTGCGCAAGCGGCTGCTGCCCGGGCTGGCCGACGGCAGCGTGACCGGCGCGGCCGCATTGGGCGGCGAGGTGGCCGTCGCCGACGGTACCGCCACCGGGCCGGCCGGCGTCGTGCTCAGCGGCCACCTGGCGGACGTGCTGCTGGTCCCGGCCGGTGACGACGTGCTGGTGATCGAGAAGTCGGCGGGCGGCGTGCAGGCCGAGGTGCCGAAGAACATGGACCCGAGCCGGCGGGCGGCCCGGGTCAGCCTCGACGCGGCCCCGGCCACCGTGCTGCCGGGCGCGCGCGGGCTGCTCACCGACGTGGCCAGGGCCGTGCTCGCGGCCGAGGCGGCGGGCGTGGCCGCCGAGACCACGGAGATGGCGGCGGGATACGCGAAGGTCCGCGAGCAGTTCGGCCGCCCGATCGCGACCTTCCAGGCGGTCAAGCACCACTGCGCGAACATGCTGGTGGCCTCCGAGCTGGCGGCCGGCGCCGCCTGGGACGCGGGCCGGGCCGGGACCGGCGGCGGTGACCAGTTCAGCTACACCGCGGCCGTGGCGGCGACGCTGGCCGTGCCGGCCGCGGTCGGCAACGCCAACCTCAACATCCAGGTGCACGGCGGGATCGGCTTCACCTGGGAACACGACGCGCACCTGTACCTGCGCCGGGCCGCGGCGATCGCCGCGGTGACGGACACCGAGCAGGCCGCGATCGAGGTCACCGACCTGGTCCGCCGCGGCGTGCACCGGGCGGCCGCGATCGACCTGCCGCCCGAGGCCGAGCCGATCCGGGCGGCGCTCCAGCCGGACGTGGACCGGCTGCGCGGCCTGACCGGTGACGCGAGGAAGCAGGCGATGATCGAGTCCGGCTACGCGATGCCGCACTGGCCCAGGCCGTGGGGCCGGGACGCGGGCGCCATCGAGCAGCTGGTGATCGAGCAGGAGTTCGCCGCGGCCGGGATCAAGCGGCCGGGTTACGGCATCACCAGCTGGATCATCCTCACCCTGATCCAGCACGCCAGCCCGGACCAGGTGGCACGCTGGGTCCGCCCGGCGCTCAACCAGGACGTCATCTGGTGCCAGCTGTTCAGCGAGCCGGGCGCCGGCTCCGACGCGGCCGGCATCAGGACCAGGGCGACCAAGACGGAGAAGGGATGGCGGATCAACGGCCAGAAGGTCTGGACCAGCGGCGCGCGCGAGGCCAGCTTCGGCCTGGCCACGGTGCGGACCAACCCGGACGCGCCCAAGCACAAGGGCATCACCACGATGGTGATCGACATGCACGCACCCGGTGTCACGGTCCGGCCGCTGAAGATGCCGTCCGGTAACTCCGACTTCAACGAGATCTTCTTTGACGACGTGTTCGTGCCCGACGAGGACGTGGTCGGGCCGGTCGACGCCGGCTGGACCGTGGCCCGCGCCACGCTGGGCAACGAGAGCGTGAGCATCGGCGGCGGCGACGGCGGCATGACCATGCCGGCCCGGGCCTTCATCGCCCCGCTCGACGCGCACCCGGAGCGGCTGGCCGGCGGGGCCGGGCGGGTGGGCAGGCACATCGCCCGCACCCAGGCGCTGGCGGTGCTGAACCAGCGCAGCGCCTACCGGGCGGTGGCCGGCGCCAGTGATGGGCAGGGCCCGGGGCCGGAGGGCAACATCGCCAAGCTGCTGCTGTCCGAGCTCGGCCACGAGACGGCGGCGATCATGGCCGAGCTCGCGGGCCCGGACGGTGCCTTCCTGGAAGGCGCCGGGGCGATGGCCGCCTCCCTGGTGCTGATGAACCGGGCCATGTCGATCGCGGGCGGGACCTCGGAGATCAAGCGGAACCAGATAGCCGAACGGATCCTGGGCCTGCCCCGGGACCCGCTCATCAACAACTAGCAACGGGGCCGAACGAGCCGGGGATCACCGTCCCGCCACGGCGATCCCCGGTCCGGCCTCGACGATCAGGTGACGATGCGGATGGTCCAGAAGTCGGACGACAGCCCGCGCGTGGTGAAGTAGGCGTACGGCATCGTGAAGTAGCCGGCCTGACCCCAGTCGGCTCCCCAGGAGTTACGGACGATGAACGTCTGCGACGAGTCGTCGTAGCCGACCGCGAGCACCGCGTGGCCGCCGATCACGTCCTCGTCAGTTCCCGGCATCGACAGCACGCCGGTCTCGGCCATCTCCCGGCTTTCGAACTTCGTGTAGACCGTGAACCCGAAGACGAACGGATACCCCGCCGCCAGGCACGCCTTCATCTGGTCCAGGTCCCGCAGGACCCGGCTGTACGTGGTCGCGCGGTGGTCGAGCGCGTCCTTGTAGCAGGTGTCCGTCGGCTTCTCGGCGGCCGGGTCGTTCGCCGGGAACGTTCCGTCGGAGTTGGCCTGCGTGCCGTCGTAGGGCCACTCCGTCTCCGGGCAGACGCCGAGCTGGGCCACGCTCTTCACCCCGTCGCGGATCTGGGCGCCGGAGTCGGTCCCGATGGAACCCTCCATGGCCCGCTCGTTGTAGTAGATGAACAGGCGCGAGGGCATGAAATCGGGAAGGCCCTGCTTGGTGGTCTCGAACTCGAACGCGGCCCCGATGGCGTTGGCGGTACAACTGCCGATCTGCTCCTGGTCGTACACGGGCGGGCACGTGCCGCGCAGGTCGGCGCTGGGCGGCAGCGCCGCGAGCGAGATCTGCGGAGCCGAGAACAGGTGGTCCCTGGCGTCCGGCAGGTCCGGTGTCCAGCCGTAGCGAGCCGTTTTCCGCGGCGTGACCGGTGTTGACATGCTTATCTCCCCTCCGGCCGGCGGTGCGCTCGCGGCAGATACGGTCACTGCGACCGCGCGTTCGCCAGCTTTTGCTGATGTGGAGGACCCCGGCCCGTTCCCTGATACATCGGGCCGGAAGATATACCGGGTCAGGAAGGCCCGATGGCACCGCAGGCAGGTCCGGGCCGCCGCCGATGTCATTGTCATGGGATCAACTGGGACGCGCAGTCGTTGGCTGGGAGTATCGTGCGATCGTGGACGTGGCTGTGGTGCTGGTCAGCGCGGCGGCGGGAGCTGGC
>DAIOWL010000082.1:0-4190 GCA_036758545.1 Streptosporangiaceae bacterium
GCGGCCGCGTACGCGCCGGCCCGCGGCATGTCCGCGCTGTGCGTGACCACCACCGCGAGACCGTAGACGGCGGCGCCGACGATGATCGCCAGCGGCGCCATCAGCGCCTCGGTGAGCAGCGCCCTGGCCACCGTCAGCGGCGCGGTGACCAGCACCACGACCAGGTCGCTGGCCCGCGGCCCGCGTACCGAACGGCGCACCGCCAGCTTGCTCTGCGCCCGGTCCGCCGCCCGGAGCAGCGTAATCACCGCCAGCGCGACGAGGAGCCCGGCCACCGGCAGCACCACGGTCAGCGCCACCAGCGCGACCATGATGGCGAGTCCGGCGGCGGTGTTCGGCCTGGCGGCGGGGCGGGAAGCCGGCGCGGAATCGGGTGCGGGCACGGCCCCGGCGGGCTTGGGGCCCTGCGGGCCCCACGGGCCAGCCTGATCCCGGTACGACGGCTGGTTCTGCTGCTTGCTGTCCCGCGGGTAGCTGACCGGCGGCAGCAGGTCGGCGACGTCCCTGGCCGCCTGCTTGGGCGCCGGCGGCGGCGCGACCCGTGCCGCGGCCGCTGGCGGGGCGGCCGACGGGACCGCGGGGATGGACACGAACTCGCGGGGATACTGGGTCTCGGTCAGCGGAGCGCCAGCGTAGGTGGTGGTCGCGGCGGACATGTCGAGCGTGACGGCCTGCGCGCTGAGCCAGCTGGCGGAGGGCCGGTGCGAGGGGTCCCGGGCCAGTGCCGAGGAGATCAGCGGGACCAGCGGCCCGGGAACGCCGCTCAGGTCGGCGCGCCCGGAGATGATCCGGTAGAAGATCGTCTCGTAGGAGCCGCCGCCGAACGGCAGATGCCCGGTGGCCGCGAACACCATGGTCGAGCCCCAGGAGTGCACATCCGAGGCCGGGCTGCTGGGCTCGCCCTCGATCACCTCGGGGGCCAGGTAGCCGGGCGTACCCATGACCAGCCCGGTCTGGGTCAGCCGGGTGGCGTCGCCGGCCTGCGCGATGCCGAAGTCGATGACGATGGGCCGGTCATCGGAGAGCATCACGTTGCCCGGCTTCAGGTCGCGGTGCACCACGCCGGCCGCGTGGATCGCGGTCAGCGCCTCGGCCATGCCGTGCCCGAGCCTGCGCAGGCCCGGGCCGGATAGCGGGCCGCGGGTGCGCACCATCTCGTCCAGCGTGGGCCCGGTCACGAACCGCGTGACGATGTACGGGAACTCGCCGGTTACGTCGGCGTCGAGGACTTCGGCGACGTACGGGCTGCGGACCCGGCGCATGGTCTCGACTTCGCGAGCCAGCCGGCGCCGGGCGTTGACGCCCTCGCTGCCGAGCGGATGGAGCACCTTGACCGCCACCGGGCGGCCTTCCGGATCGCGGGCGAGGTGGACTACCCCCATGCCGCCTTCCCCAAGGCGGTCCTGAAGGCGGTACGGGCCGAGAGTCCTCGGCAGATTGTCCGTCGCAGGCATCGCGGATTCCAGAGTACGAAACAGATCGCGTGTTGTGGAGCGAACTATATGTTGCCTATCTGTAACGTCGCGGCTGCCCTAGGCTCGATAAAGGGCCGATCAGGCCGGGAGCACTAGAATCTCTACCCGTGGGACGGATCGATGACTGAGCACGACGACGCGCTCTCGCTGGACATGGTCACCGCCGCGCTGCGCGCCGACAGCACGGACGTGGCCATCTACGCCCGCGTGCTGGCCCAGTCCCTGAGCGAGGCGCTGCCCGCCGACTGCGTGTCGGTAGAGCGGGACCGGTCCATGTCGGACCGGATGCGCGGCCGCCCCGGTGAGATCTCCAAGATCGTGGCCCGGCTCGGCGAGCTGCAGATGACGCTGGCGGTGCGCAACGGCCAGCCGGTGGCCGAGGTCTGCCGCGCGGTGCGCGGCGTGGTGCTGTCCCGGCAGACGGTGCCGGTCGGCGACTGGGCCGCCACGCTGGCCAGCGCCCTGGTCAGCTACGCCGAGCAGAACGCCCAGGCCGCCCAGGCCCTGCGCAGGCTCGTCGCGGGCAGCTGAGCCCGGCGCAGGACCGATCCCTGACGGCCAGTGCTTGACGGCCAGTGCTTGACAGCCATTCCCTGACGGTCAGTCCTTGACGCCGATTCCGCACAGGTGCCAGCCGACGCCGCGGTCGGGCTCGGCCGGCTCGGGGACGATCAGCCTGAGCACGGGCGCGTCGTCGCCGCCGGGCTCGTGGCTCTGGCGGAGCGGGTTATCCAGGTCGGGCCGCCACTGGGCGGGAGCCACCAGCCCGGGCTCCACCAGCGTGAACCCGTCGAAGAAGCGGGCGATGTCGGTACGGCCGCGCGAGATGAGCGGCGTGTTCCAGTGCAGTTCCTGGGTCACCCGGAAGAGCCCTTCGGCCGCTTCCGGGTGGGTCTCGTCGGTCATGTGACTCAGGGCCAGGTAGCTGCCCGGGACTACCGCGTCCCGGAACTGCCGGACGACCCGCCACGGGTCTTCTTGGTCCCACAGGCAGTGCAGGACGCACATGAACATGATCCCGATCGGCTGCCCGAAGTCGAGCAGGTCACGGACCCGTGCGTCGCCGAGCACCTGCTCCGGCTCGCGCAGGTCGGCGCGCAGCGTGACGACGTCGGCGCCGGCCATCAGCGCGGCGGCATGAGTCGACACCATCGGGTCGATGTCCGTATAGACAACGCGCGCGCCGGGCGCGGCCCGGTGGGCGATCTGGTGGGTGTTGGCCATGTTCGGCAGGCCGGAACCGAGGTCAAGGAACTGGCGGACGCCCTGACCGACCATGTAGTCGACCATCCGCTGCAGCAGGTGGCGGCTCTCGACGGCGGTGTCGGTGCCGGCCGGGACGCCCAGTCCCGAGACCATCGCGTTGGCCGCGTCGGAGGCCGCCCGGTCGACGGCGAAGTTGTCCTTGCCGCCGAGCTGGTAGTTCCAGATGCGAGCCGTGTTGGGATAGCGGACGCCGATCGGGTCCTCGGCGACCGGTTCGGATGTGGCCGGCGGTTCGGCGGACATCGGGCGTCTTCCTCCGTACGTCGAGAAAATGGGCTGGCTAGCGAGCGGTCTGGGCGAACTCGAGCAGGGCGTGCAGGTCGCGGGCGGCTTCGGCGGCAGAGGCGCCAGCCGTGAGGATCAGGATAGCGACGATGGCCAGCAGGGTCAGCTGGCGGCGCGGCGGCGGGGCGAGCAGGGCGGCGACCCGCCTGGGCACCGGGCCGGCCCAGGCTAGCGAGACCGATCGGCCACGGGCACCAGTGATAGCGAGCGTCGCCCGCAGGCGGGCCGGACGGGGGGCGGTGGTAAGCAGGGCGACCTGGCCGATGGTGCTGGCCACCAGGCGGCGGTCGCCGGTGATGGAGGCGGCGCGCTCGTCGGCCCAGCGCTCCACGGTGTAGTCCACCGCGCGGGCCACCGGGAGCAGCAGCGGGTTGGCCGCGGCGGCGAGGTGCGCCACGGTGGTGAACAGGTGATGCCGGCCGGCCAGGTGCGCGTGCTCATGGGCGAGTAGCGCGGCCCGGCTGCGGTCGTTGAGCGTGTCGAGCAGGCGGCCGGACACCACGATCCGGCCGGGCGAGCCGGGCAGCGCGTAGGCCTCGATGGATTGACCAGCCACGACGACGACGCGTCCGCCCGGGGCCATGCTGGCGGCGCGCCGGTACGACTCGGCTAGCGCGCGGGCCCGGGCGCGGATCACCACCGCGACCGCCACCGCGGCCGCGGTCAGCAGCAGGGCCGCGGCCATCCCGGCCAGGGCGGGGACGGGGTCACCGCGGCGGAGCACCGGCTGAGAGTAGTCGCCCAGCGCGGCCAGGAGCGGAGACCGGGCGAGCGCCGAGGCGGTCATCAGGGCCAGCGCGGCCGTGCTGAACGCGGCGAGCGCGACCGTGGTCGCGGTCAGCAGCCACGTCGCCAGGCGCGGCTCCAGCCGGGCCGCCAGCGGCCGGGCGGCCGCCGCCGCCAGCACGGGAACCAGCAGCGGCAGATAGACGAGCGCGCTCATCACGGCTGATCCTCGTCCTCACCGAGCAGCTGGCGCAGCAGCCGGGTGTCCCGGCCGGACAGCCCGGACACGAACCTGCTGAGCACGGCTCCGTGGTCCGTTCCGGCCTGCAGGGCCTGGCGCATCTGGCTGGCGGCCAGGCTGGCGTCGTCGACCGGCCGGTACGCGAAGGCGCGCCCGGTCCGCTCGCGCTCCAGCAGGCCCTTTGCGTGCAGCCGGGA
>DAIOWL010000082.1:4290-7296 GCA_036758545.1 Streptosporangiaceae bacterium
CGAAGGCGCGCCCGGTCCGCTCGCGCTCCAGCAGGCCCTTTGCGTGCAGCCGGGAGACGATCGTCACCGAGCAGCTGACGCAGCAGCCGGGCGTCCCGGCCGGACAGCCCGGACACGAACCTGCTGAGCACGGCTCCGTGGTCCGTTCCGGCCTGCAGGGCCTGGCGCATCTGGCTGGCGGCCAGGCTGGCGTCGTCGACCGGCCGGTACGCGAAGGCGCGCCCGGTCCGCTCGCGCTCCAGCAGGCCCTTTGCGTGCAGCCGGGACACGATCGTCACCACCGTGCTGTAGGACAGCTCTTCCAGCTGGCGCGCTGCCAGGCGCTCGCGTACCTGGCCCGGGCTGAGCGGGGTGCCCGCCGCCCGCAGCACGTCCATCACTTCCGCCTCGAGCGCGCCGGGCGGCCGCCGGGGTGTCCCCGGGCCCGCGTCCCTGGCGGGCTCCCCGTCGGGCATTCCAGGCCCCTTCCGCCACATAGTTTCTACAAGTCCCGTAGATGTTCTACATTACTTGTAGAACACCGGCAGACTCAACTACGAGCCTACGGCACCACCCGCTCCGCAATCCCAGCCAAAGGTGGTACTGCATGACGCACCTGACCTACCTGGAGGCCGCTGTCGTCGGTCTCGTCCAGGGCGTGTCCGAGTTGTTCCCTGTCTCCAGCCTCGGGCACAACGTGCTGATCCCGGCCCTGGTCGGCGGCTCGTGGGAAGCCGACCTCAACGTGGCCAAGGCCGAGTCGCCCTACCTGGCGTTCATCGTCGGGCTGCACGTGGCGACCGCACTGGCGCTGCTCGTCTACTTCCGGCGGGACTGGGTCCGGATCATCGGCGGGTTCATGAGCTCGATCCGCGAACGCCGGGTGGAAACCGCCGACCAGAGGCTGGCCTGGATGATCGTCCTGGCCACCATCCCGGTCGGGCTGGTCGGCCTGGTCGCCGAGCACCCGTTCCGGGTGCTGTTCGGCAAGCCCATCGTGGCCGGCGTGTTCCTGGCCGTCAACGGGGTGATCCTCATCGCCGGGGAGCGGTTCCGGCGCCCGGACTCGCTGGAGGCCGACGAGCGCATCGCGGCCAACCGGGAGGCGCAACTGGTCATGGCGGGCGGCCGGGCGGCGGCTCAGCAGCCGACCCCGGGGCCGGCCCACGCCCGGCCCCGGACGGCCAGCAGCGGGGGGATGGGCCAGTCCGAGGAGGCGGCGGCGGTCGCATCCGACCGGCGGCTGTCGACCATGGGCTACGGCCGGGCCATCGTCATCGGCTCGGCCCAGATCCTGGCCCTGTTCGCCGGGATCAGCCGGGACGGGGTGACGATGGTGACCGGCATGAGGCGGGGCCTGTCCCGCGAGGACGCCGTCCGGTTCGCCTTCCTGCTGTCCACCCCAGTGATCTTCGCCGCCGGGGTGCTGAAGATCCCGGACCTGTTCGGACCGCTTGGCCAGGGCATCGGTGGCCCGATCCTGCTCGGCAGCATCCTGTCCTTCATCGGCGCCTACGCCGCGATCCGGTTCCTGGTCCGCTACCTGCGCACCAACACGCTTTATCCGTTCGGCATCTACTGCCTGGTCGCCGGGCTGGGCTGCGTGGTCTACCTCGGCCTGGTTAAGTAGGAATTTCCAAGGAAGCAGAGGCCTGTGCAACAGTTCATCACCAACTATGGCTATCTCGCCATCTTCCTGCTCATGCTGGCGGAGTCGGCGTGCATCCCGGTGCCGTCGGAGCTGATCATGACGTTCGGCGGGGCCCTGGCGGCCGGGGCGGTCCCCGGCACGCACCTCAACCTGATCGGCGTGATCCTGGCCGGGACCGCGGGTAACGTGGCCGGCAGCTACATCGCCTGGGCGGTGGGACGCTACGGCGCCGAACCCGCGTTGCGGCGCTGGGGCAAGCGGATCGGCATCCGCGGGCACGACATCGACCGCGGCATCGCCTGGTTCGACCGGCACGGCAACAAGGCCGTGCTGATCGGGCGGGTGCTCCCGGTAGTCAGGACGTTCATCTCGCTGCCGGCCGGGATCGCGGAGATGCCCGCGCTGCGGTTCGGCATCTACACCACGATCGGCTGCATCCCGTGGACCACGGCGCTGGCCGTGGCCGGCTACGCGGTGGGCAAGAACTGGGAGTCCATCGTCAGCGCCTTCCACGGCCCGACCTACATCATCGCGGCCGTCGTGCTGGTCGCGCTGGTGATCCTGGCCTGGCGCTACGTCCGGAGCCGCCGGCCCGATGACGGCAGCGCGGATGGCGGCGGCCAGGATGGCGGCGGGCACGGCCGTGACCGCGACGGGGAGCGCGCCCGGGGCGCGCACCGCCAGACGGGGAACGGGGCCGACCTCAGCGGCCGGTGAAGGTGGCTTTGCCGGGGCCGTTTTCCAGGAAGCTGCGCATGCCGGCCTTCTGGTCCTCGGTGCCGAACAGCGCGGCGAACTGCACCCGCTCGATCTCCAGGCCGGTGGCCAGGTCGACGCCGAGCCCGGCGTCGATGGCCTGCTTGGCGGCGCGCAGCGCGAGCGCGGGGCCGCTGGCGTAGCGCCGCACCATGTCCAGGGCCGCCTGGTAGACCGAGTCGTCCGGCACCACCTGGTCCACCAGGCCGATCTGCAGCGCCTCGGCCGCGCCGACCATCCGGCCGCTGAACACGATGTCCTTGGCCCGGGCCGGGCCGACCAGGCGGGACAGCCGCTGCGTTCCGCCGGCCCCGGGGATGACGCCGAGCAGGATCTCGGGCTGGCCGACCCTGGCCCGCTCCCCCGCGACGCGGAAATCGGCGGCGAGGGCAAGCTCGAGCCCGCCGCCCAGCGCGTAGCCGGTGATCGCGGCGACCACCGGCTTGGGCAGGGCGGCGACCAGGCCCGCGGCTTCCTGCAGCCGCCCGGACCGCAGCGCCATCTCGGCGAAGCCGGCCTCAGCCATGACCTCGATGTCGGCGCCGCCGCAGAAGACCTTCTCGCCGCCGTAGACGATCACGGCGCGGACCTCGTCCGATGCGGCGGCCTCGCGGGCGGCC
>DAIOWL010000082.1:7396-13312 GCA_036758545.1 Streptosporangiaceae bacterium
AGGCCGAGCTCGGCGCGGCTGTCGAGCAGCGGGTGGTTCGGCAGCACCCGGGCGGTGTAGCCGAACGGTCCGGGCTGGTCAAGGGACACCTCGCCGGAGTAGCGCACGACTCCGTTGGCGGCGCCGGACGGCTCGGGCATCAGCGTGGCGTAGGCCGGCGAGACGATCTCGTCGGCGTCGTCGGGCCGGCCGTAGACCACCTCCACCGCCACGTCGTCCGTGGTGAGCTCGCCGAGCGCCACCGAGACCCGCACCGTCAGTGCCGAGCCGAGCGCCTGCCCGGCGGCCTCCGATTCCACGTGCTCCACCCGGACCTGGGGCCAGGCCTGGATCACGCGGTGCTTCCAGGCGGCCAGCTCGCGCGCCGGGGCGAAACCCTGATATCCCCTGCCGTCGGTCAGGTCGCGGGAGGACGCCGCCGCGGGCACGTACAGCGCCGTCACGTACTCCCTGACCATCCGCTCGGCCTGCACCTTCGGGCCGAGCGAGCGGAACGTGTGCCGGATCCGCTCGACCCAGCCCTGCGGCACGCCGTCCGCGTCCCGGTCGTAGAACAGCGGCGCCACCGACTTGCTCAGCAGCTCGTACAGCGCGGTGGCCTCCAATGCGTCGCGGCGGGTGGCGTCGGCCACGCCGTCGGCCGAAGGGATCTCCCAGCCGTTCCCGCCGTCGTACCACTCGTCCCACCAGCCGTCCCGGACCGAGACGTTGAGCCCGCCGTTCAGCGCGGCCTTCATGCCCGAGGTACCGCAGGCCTCCAGCGGGCGCAGCGGGTTGTTCAGCCACACGTCGCAGCCCTGCACCAGGGCGTGCGCCATGTCCATGTCGTAGTCGGGCAGGAACACGATCCGGCGCCGCACGTCGGGCGAGTCGGTGAACTGGACCATCTGCTGGATCAGGCCCTTGCCGCCCTCGTCGGCGGGGTGCGCCTTGCCCGCCACCACGATCTGCACCGGCTGGTCCGGGTCGTTCAGCAGCCGGCTGAGCGTGGCCGGGTCGTTCAGCATCAGCGTCAGCCGCTTGTAGGAGGGCACCCGGCGGGCGAACCCGATCGTGAGCACGTTCTCGTCCAGGACGTCGTCGATCCAGGTGAGTTCGGCGTCGGAAGCGCCGCGCTGCCGCCAGGAGGCGCGCAGCCTGCGCCGGGTCTCGGCCACCAGCCGGCCGCGCAGCAGGCGCCTGGTCTGGAACAGCTCGCCGGACGGGGCCGTCGCGGCCCGCTCCCAGTCACCTTCGGCCAGGGCCCCGACTTCAGGCGCCACCCAGGTTGGGGTGTGCACGCCGTTGGTGACCGAGCCGATGGGCACCTCGCGGGTGTCGAAGCCCGGCCACAGGCCGGCGAACATCTCCCGGCTCACCTGGCCGTGCAGCAGCGAGACGCCGTTGACACGCTGGGCCAGCCGCATGCCCATCACGGCCATGTTGAACACGTCGTGGTCGCCGCCCGGGTAGGTCTCGGCGCCGAGCGCGAGCACCCGCTCGGTGGGCAGCAGCGGGTCGTCGGAGAAGTGCTCGGAGATCAGGCTGCGCTCGAACCGGTCGATGCCCGCGGGGACCGGGGTGTGCGTGGTGAACACCGTGCCCGCCCGGCAGACCTCGAGGGCCTCGTCGAAGCTGAGCCCCTGCTCGGCGTACTCCCGGATGCGCTCCAGGCCGAGGAAGCCGGCGTGGCCCTCGTTGGTGTGGAAGACCTCGGGCGAGGGGTACCCGCGCAGCGCGCAGAACGCCCGCACCGCGCGCACCCCGCCGATGCCGAGCAGCAGCTCCTGGCGCAGCCGGTGGTCGCTGCCGCCGCCGTACAGCCGGTCGGTGACCTCGTGCAGGTCGGGCTCGTTCTCCTCCACGTAGGAGTCGAGCAGCAGCAGCGGGACGCGGCCGACCTGGGCCACCCAGATCTGCGCGGCCAGCACGCGCCCCGCGGTCAGGCCCACCTTCACGTGCACCGGCGCGCCGGAGGCGTCCCGGAGCAGTTCCAGGGGCAGGCCGTTCGGGTCGTCGGACGGGTACCGCTCGGCCTGCCAGCCGTCGGCCGACAGCGACTGGGTGAAGTAGCCGTGCCGGTACAGCAGGCCGACCCCGATCAGCGGCACGCCCAGGTCGCTGGCTGTCTTCAGGTGGTCGCCGGCCAGGATGCCCAGGCCGCCGGAGTACTGCGGCAGCGCGGCGGTGATGCCGTACTCGGGCGAGAAGTACGCGATCGCGGCCGGGGCGCCGTCCTGGCCTGCGTACCAGCGCGGCTCGGACATGTACGAGTGCAGGTCCTGCTCGGCGTCGCCGAGCCTGCGCCGGAAATCCCCGTCGGCCGCGAGCGCCGCGATCCGGGCCGACGGCAGCGCGCTGAGCATCGCGATCGGGTCGCCGCCCGCCGCCGCCCAGGCGGCGGGATCGATCGAGGCGAACAGATCCGCGGTCGGGCGGTGCCAGGACCAGCGGAGGTTCAGCATCAGGCCGTGCAGCGCGGCCAGCGGCTCGGGCAGGGTTACGCGGACAGTGAACCGGCGAATCGCTTTCACGGGCAGACCTTAATCGGTCCGGGCCAGTGACGCGGAACGATTGGCTGGGACGAGAGCAAGAACCACGGCCCGCGACCAGGAATATCAGTTCAAATTATCCCGAACGGGCTGGCGAGATGCCGGTCCGTTCGGTATCTGCTGTGACTTGGCTACGATGCCGGTCATAAACCGGTACCCGCTCTGGTGTGGAGTCAGCCGCTCTCGGTACCGTAACCAGGGTGATTGGACGAATCCCGATCCTTGACGTGGAGCCCGCCGTGGAATGCGGGCGGCGACCTGCGAGGGCGGTAAAGGGCGAAACATTCCAGGTCAGCGCCACGATCTTCCGCGAGGGGCACGGCATCATCAACGCCGCCGCTGTGCTGCGCGACCCGGATCGAAAGGCCGGCCCGCTGGTATACATGCGCGAGCTCGCGCCGGGCACCGACCGGTGGGGTGCGGACGTGACCGTGACCAGCGAGGGCGCGTGGCGCTTCCACGTGGAGGCGTGGGGCGACCCGATCGCCAGCTGGCACCACGACGCGGCCATCAAGATACCCGCTGGCCAGGACGTCGAGCTGATGCTCACCGAGGGCGCGCTGCTGTTCGAGCGGGCCGCGCGGCGGATCCCGCAGCCGCCGGGTGCGAGCCGGCCGGCTGCGGCCCGCACGGCGCTGCGCGCGCTGGTGGCGACGTTGCGCGACCGCGGGCTGACCCCGTGGGACCGGCTGGCGGCGGCCGAGGATCCCCAGATCGCCGCCATCTTGCGCACCTGGCCGCTGCGCGACCTGGTCACCAGATCCCGGCCGCTGATCGTGAGCGTGGACAGGGAACGGGCGCTGTACGGCTCCTGGTACGAGTTCTTCCCGCGCTCCGAAGGGGTCCAGATTGACCCAATGGGACGCCGGGCACCCGCCTCGGGCACGCTGCGCACCGCGGCCAAGCGGCTGGACGCGATCGCGGGCATGGGCTTCGACGTGGTCTACCTGCCGCCGGTGCATCCCATCGGGACCACGTTCCGCAAGGGCAGGAACAACACCCTGAACCCGGCCGAGGGCGACCCGGGCTCGCCGTGGGCGATCGGGTCTCCGGACGGCGGGCACGACGCGCTTCACCCCGACCTGGGCACGATGGACGACTTCGACGCGTTCGTGGCCAGGACCCGCGAACTGGGCATGGAGATCGCGCTGGACCTGGCCCTGAACGCCTCGCCGGATCATCCGTGGGTGAAGGAGCACCCGGAGTGGTTCACCAAGCGGGCCGACGGGTCGATCGCCTACGCCGAGAACCCGCCCAAGAAGTACCAGGACATCTACCCGCTGAACTTCGACAACGACCCCGAGGGCATCTACGCGGAGGTGCTGCGGATCGTCCGGCACTGGATGGATCACGGGGTCCGGATCTTCCGGGTGGACAACCCGCACACCAAGCCGCTCCGGTTCTGGGAGCGGCTGCTCGGCGAGATCCGCGGCACCGACCCCGACGTGCTGTTCCTGGCCGAGGCGTTCACCCGGCCGGCCATGATGCACACCCTGGCCAAGATCGGGTTCCACCAGTCCTACACGTACTTCACCTGGCGCAACGGCGCCCAGGAGCTTGAGGAGTACATGCTCGAGCTGTCCGGCGACGCGGCCGCCTACATGCGGCCCAACTTCTTCACCAACACCCCCGACATCCTGAACGAGTACCTCCAGCACGGCGGGGTACCCGCGTTCAAGATCCGGGCCGTGCTCGCCGCGATGCTGTCCCCGACCTGGGGTATCTACTCCGGGTACGAACTGTGCGAAAACGTGCCGATCAGGCCGGGCAGCGAGGAGTACATGGATTCGGAGAAATACCAGTACCGCCCGCGCGACTGGGAGGCGGCGGCCAGGGACGGCATCGGGATCGCGGATTACATCACCGAGCTCAACCGGATCCGGCGGACCCACCCGGCCCTGCACA
Source organism: Streptosporangiaceae bacterium (assembly GCA_036758545.1). Taxonomy (GTDB): domain Bacteria; phylum Actinomycetota; class Actinomycetes; order Streptosporangiales; family Streptosporangiaceae; genus Palsa-504. The sequence continues at coordinate 11,833 of DAIOWL010000082.1, forward strand.
GACTGCGCAATCTTCGCTTTCACGCCGTTGACCAGCCAGGACTTATGTGCTTCTCCAAACGCGTGGCTAACGTCCATCCGGGGGCGCGGGACGATACCGTACTGGTAGTCGTGAACCTCGACCCCTACCAGACCAGGGAAGCCACGGTCTGGCTCGATTTGCCCGCACTCGGCGTGGACCGCGAGTTCATCGTGACGGACGAGCTAACAGGCGAGTCCTACCGGTGGGGGAATGCCAACTACGTCCGCCTGGACCCGGCGACGCGGCCTGCGCACGTTTTCTCCGTTACGCCCCAGCAGTAATTCCGCACGAAGTCAGTAAGACCCAGGAGATCTTGCCGTGACCGAACACCACGAGGCGATAGCCGACTCTTTCGACGCGGATCAGCCCCTTGACCCGGAGTGGTACAAGCGCGCGGTGTTCTACGAGGTACTCATACGGGGTTTTGCCGACTCCGACGGCGACGGCACCGGCGACCTGCGTGGGCTGACGTCCCGGCTGGACTACCTGGAGTGGCTCGGCATCGACTGCATCTGGCTGCTGCCGATCTACGCCTCGCCGCTGCGCGACGGCGGCTACGACATCTCCGACTTCATGGCGGTGCTGCCCGACTACGGGAACATCGGCGACTTCGTCACGTTCGTGGACGAGGCGCACAAGCGCGGCATCCGGGTCATCGCCGACCTGGTCATGAACCACACCTCCGACCAGCACCCGTGGTTCCAGGCGTCGCGCACCGACCCCGACGGGCCGTTCGGCGACTTCTACGTGTGGTCCGATACCGACGACAAGTACTCCGGCGCCCGGGTCATCTTCGTCGACACCGAGGCCTCCAACTGGACCTTCGACCCGGTCCGCGGCCAGTACTACTGGCACCGGTTCTTCTCCCACCAGCCGGACCTGAACTTCGAGAACCCGCGCGTGCAAGACGCCATGCTCGAGGTGCTGCGGTTCTGGATGGACCTGGGCATCGACGGGTTCCGGCTCGACGCCGTGCCGTACCTGTACGAGCGGGAGGGCACGAACTGCGAGAACCTGAAGGAGACGCACGAGTACCTGAAGCGGATCCGGGGCGAGATCGACAAGCTCTACCCGGACAAGGTCCTGCTGGCCGAGGCGAACCAGTGGCCGGCCGACGTGATCGAGTACTTCGGCGACCCCGAGGTGGGCGGCGACGAGTGCCACATGGCGTTCCACTTCCCGCTGATGCCGCGGATCTACATGGCCGTGCGGCGGGAGCAGCGCTACCCGATCTCGGAGATCCTGGCCCAGACCCCGGCCATCCCGGCCGGCTGCCAGTGGGGCATCTTCCTGCGCAACCACGACGAGCTGACGCTGGAGATGGTCACCGACGACGAGCGCGACTACATGTACGCCGAGTACGCCAAGGATCCCCGGATGAAGGCCAACATCGGGATCCGGCGCCGGCTGGCCCCGCTGCTGGAGAACGACAGGAACCAGCTCGAGCTGTTCACCGCGC
>DAIOWL010000083.1:0-2022 GCA_036758545.1 Streptosporangiaceae bacterium
TCGGCGTCGGCCAGCAGCATCTGGTACGCGGTCAGCGCCTCCTTGCCCCGGGCCGTCGCCTGGTACGTGCCCGCCAGGTGAGTCCGCGCGGCCAGGGTGACCGGATGCCCCGGGCCGAGGCTCCGGTCGGCCGTCGCCACCACCTGCTCGTACAGCACCACGGCCTCGGCCGGCCGGTCGGCGCCCGAGTAGGCGCGGGCGAGGTTCCCGCGCGCCGTGAGCGTGTCCGGGTGCTCGGGTCCCTGGTTGCGCTCGCGATCGGCCAGCGCGGCGGAGTAGACCGAGATCGCGTCGCCGAACCGCCCGGCCGACTCGCAGGCGGCCGCCAGCCGGTCCCGGGCCGTCACCGCGTTGATATGGCCGTTGCCGAGCAGCCTGGTGCTGGTGACCAGCATTCCCTGCCAGTACGCGACGGCGGATTCAGCCAGCCCGTCGACCTCCAGGCTCAGCCCGCTGCGGAAAAGGACCGGATGGGCTTCCGGCTTCCACAGCACGCTCTGCTGAGGCCGCGCGCCACCGAAGGCACCGCCCGCGGCCGGATTCGGCGCCGCGCTGTCGGCCGACTGCAGGGCGGCGGTGCAGTCCCGCAGTGCCTGAACAAGCGGGGCCTGCCCGGCCTGCAGATGCTCGCGCGGATCCTGGCTTTCGTCCGCCTCCGGCCAGGTCTGCAGCAGGGCCTCCGCCGCGGCCAGCACGGCCTGCTCGAAGTCCGCGGGCGGCAGATAGGCGCGCACCGCGGCCTGGACGCTCGGATGCATCCGCACCGTCCGGGCCTTGCTGCCCGGGTCGATGCTGACCAGGCCGGCCCGGGCCAGGTTGGTCATGGCCGCACGGACCAGGGTCTGGTCCGCCACGTCCGCGGTGCTGGGCCGGCCAGCCACGTAGCTGCATCCGGCCGGGCTGGTCAGCACCGCGCCGGGAATACCGTGCGAGTCGAGCATGGCGGCCAGCGCGAGCGCCGGCCAGGCCGCGCCCGCGGGCGGCAGCTCGTGCGCGCTTTCCGCCGCCAGCGACCAGGTGGCCAGCACGACGGGGGAGACGCCGTCCACCCAGATCGCGGACATATGCTGGCGCCGCTCGCCGAGCCGGCCCCGGTACTCCCGGCAGCTCAGCCGGTTCAGGGTCATCACGGCGGCGGCCTGGGCCAGCGCGAGCGGCAGTCCGTCCAGGTCCGCGCCCAGCTCGAGGGCCTCGGCCCGCTGGTCGGGAAAGTCGGTGAGCCGGGCGGTCAGGTACGCCAGCACCTCGCGGCGGCTGAACCCGCCGACCGGCGCGATCCGCGGTCCGGCCGGGAAGATGGCCGCGGGCAGGCCGGTGGTGATGACGACCTGCCCGGCCAGGCCCGCCGGCCAGAGGTCTTCCAGGTCAGCCAGGCTGGCCAGGTCGTCGAGGATCAGCGCCCACGGGCGCCTGGTATGCGCCAGCCAGCCGGTGAAGCGGCCCGCGGCGGCCTCGGCGGGCAGCGCCTGACCGGCCGCGCCGACTGTCCTGGCCGCCCGCGCGAAGCCGGTGACGATCGCCTCCCGGCTGGTCGCCGGTACCCAGACCAGCGCGTCGACCGCGCGGGCGCCCCACAGCGCGTGGCTGAACGCCACGGCGATCTGGGTCTTACCCGTGCCGCCCTGCGCCGCGGGCGTGGCGGCGGTGTCCTCGCTGTGGGTCAGCACCATGGTGTCGCCCGGGTACAGGCCCGCCCGCAGATCCAGCCCGGTTTCCGGGCGCTGGTGGAACGATTCGGCGAGCGGCGGGATGGCCCCGGACAACTTGACCGGAGAATGCGGACCGGTCCGCTCCCCAACCACGTCGACAGCCTCTCCCGCGTTGCCCCGGCGGTCAGGATCTTCCATCCTGACGCGGCCGCTTCTGAAGTTCCGGCAGGCCGCCGCTTCCCCGCAGTCATGGCCACCCGCGACGAACGCGATCCGTCCGCCGGCGCCGGGAGACGCTGAGTGCCCGGAGCTGGCGACGGGCACCGTTCTGCACGTGCACCACAGTCCGGTATAAGGGAATGCTAGTAGTGTT
>DAIOWL010000083.1:2122-5753 GCA_036758545.1 Streptosporangiaceae bacterium
CGGTCAGGCCACGCAGAACTCGTTGCCCTCGGGGTCGCGCAGCACGATCGAATGGCCCTGCACGTCTGCGTTCACCCAGGCGACGCTGGCTCCCGCCTCCACGAGTTGTTCCACCTTTTCCGACAGCAGCTGCTTGCGTTCCTCGCCCTGCACCTCGCGGTCGGCCACCCGGACGTCGAGGTGGACCCGGTTCTTGGCACCAGAGGTCTTCCGCTCGGGCACGCGCTGGAAATACAGCCGGGGCCCCTCGTCGGCCGGATCGATGACGGCGGCCTGGTCGCCGAACTTTTCCTCCGGCATCCCGATGGACCGGCCGAAATCCTCCCAGGTCTCGAAGCCGTGCGGCGGCGGCTCGAGCACGTAGTCCAGGGCCAGGGCCCAGAATTCGGCCAGCTTGGCCGGCTCGGCGGCGTCGATGACCACCTGGATCTTGAAGTACACGGTCAGGCTCCCTTGCCGTCGAAGTGCCACCGGTACAGGTCGCGCAGCAGCGCGATTTCGGCGCCGTGGTGCAGCATCTCCCGGTTGATGTGCAGCACGAGCTCGGCCATGGGACGGTCGGCCCACGGACCCTCGGCCGGGCCGATCGCCTGGGCCATCTCACCGGGCGCGAGCCCGCGCACGCCGCCGATCCACCCGGCGTAGGCCGCGTCGAGCTGGGCCAGCGCGGTCGCGGCGTCGCCGGGGTAGCGGTGCGTGGCGTAGTCGTCCGGCGGGCCGCCGAAGTGCGAGGCCACCCGCATGCCGAGGACCCCGACGACGATGTGCCCGAGCCGCCAGGCGATCGTGGTCACCGGCGGCGGGTCGGGCTCCGGCATGGCGTAGTCCATGGTGAACTCGCCGCCACCCACCGCGATCGGCGCCGTCCCCGTCCCGCGCGGCCGCACGTTCCACGCGCCGGGCACGGGCTCCCAGCGGTACTCCTCGTCGGTCAGCCCGTTCAGCCGCGGCCGCAGCTGCTCGCGCCAGTGCCAGTCCAGCTGCTGTGCCAGCTGGAAGTTCCAGTCAACGTCGGTCATGTGCTCACCCTAGAAAGGATCCAGGACAGATCCGGTCCGCAAAGGCACGGCATGATGGGCGGGTGACCGATACCGCCGGGCGGCTGCTCCGCCTGCTGCCGCTGCTGACGGCCAGGCCGAGCTGGCGCGGCGACGAGCTGGCCGCCCGGCTGGGCGTCACCACGCGCACCGTCCGGCGCGACGTCGACCGGCTCAGGGAACTGGGCTACCCGGTGCACGCGATCCCCGGCCGCCAGGGCGGCTACGCGCTCGGCCCGGGCGGTACCCGGCTGCCGCCGCTGCTGCTGGACGAGGATTCCGCGGTCGCGGTCGCGCTCGGCCTGCGGGCGGCCGCGGCCGACCCGGCGCTGCGCGGCAGTCAGGAGGCAGCCGCCCGCGCCGCGGCCGCCATCGACCAGGTCCTGCCGCCTCGGCTGCGCCGCCGGGTGGAGGCCCTCACCGTCGCGACCGTGCCCCTGGTCCCGGCCGAGCCATCGATCGAGCCGAACGACCTCGCGCTCGTCGCCCTGACGTGCCAGCAGTCCGAGCGGCTGCGTTTCCGCTACCGGAACGGCTCCGGGCAGGACAGCCGCCGCCACGTCGAGCCGTACCGCCTGGTCTACACCGGCCGGCGCTGGTACCTGGTGGCGCACGACCTGGATAAGAGCGAGTGGCGCAGCTTCCGGCTGGACCGGATGGAGGACATCCTGCCGACCGGCGCCCGGTCGCGCCCGGCCGATCCGCCCGACGCGGCCAGGTTCGTCAGTGAGGGCCTCTCCTCCGGCCCGTACCGCTGGCGGGCCCGGGTGCTGCTGGACGCTCCGGCCGACGTGGTCGCGGGCATGGTGCCGTCCACGGTCGCGGTGGTCGAGGCGATCGGCGAAGGGCGATGCCTGCTCACCTCGGGCTCGGACTCCCTGGACATGATCGCCCTGCACCTGGCCCGGCTGGGCATCCCGTTCACCCCGCTGGAGCCCGCCGAGCTCCGCGACCGCTGCGCCGTGCTCGCCGAACGCCTGAGTCAGGCCGCCCATCGCTACCCAGCCGAGGAGCCCGCCCATGATTGACCTGGAGATCACCGACGGCGTCGCGTTCATCACCCTGAACGCCCCGGCGACCAGGAACGCCCTGAACAACGAGCTGGCCGGGCAGTTCGTCGCGGCCTGCGACGAGGCCGACCGCGACCAGCAGGTCGGTGCCGCCGTCATCAAGGGCGCCGGCGGCACCTTCTGCTCCGGGGCCGAACGCGGCCACCTGGACGAGGTCGGCCGGGACCCGGCGGAGGAGAACCGGTACGCCGCCCTGGGCGGCATCTACCGCGCCTTCACCAGGGTCGGCCAGCTGGAGATGCCGACCATAGCCGCGGTCCGCGGCGCCGCGGTCGGGGCCGGGATCAACCTGATGCTCGCCACCGACCTGCGCATCGTGGCCGAGGACGCCCGGCTGATCAGCGGTTTCCTGCGAATCGGGCTGCATCCCGGCGGCGGGCACTTCGGGCTGCTGGCCGGGCGCGCGGGCACGGAGGCCGCGGCCGCGGCCGGGATCTTCGGCGAGGAGATCTCCGGCTTGCGGGCCGCGCAGCTCGGCCTGGCCTGGGAGGCCCTGCCGTCGGAGCAGGTCGAGGAGCGGGCCGCCGAACTCGCCCGGCGGGCGGCCCGCGACCCGCAGCTGGCCAGGAAGGCCACGGCCAGCCTGCGTACCGAGCTGGGCCCGCCGCGGCTGCCGTGGGCGGCCGCCCTCGAGGTGGAGCGGGGCGCTCAGCTCTGGTCGCTGCGCCGCCGGGTCTCCCAATAGCCAATCCCGGCTGTATGCGGCGCCGCCCGCCATTACCCGTGTCACATTGAACGGGTCAATTCATTTAAATTCCGCTGCATTTACGCGGTCATGCTGCCGTCCCGGCAGCACGGCGCATACACTCCCAGCAGTTCGGTCGCATTCGAATCTGGCGGGATCTGCTGGCTATAATATATTGCGGTCCTGGGGGAGGTGCAGGTACCCGTGCCGGTCTCTCGCGAGCGCCGTCAGGATCAGCCTGAGGCCCTGCTGTCCTACATCGAGAAGCGAATCAAACAGGCGGTTGTTTCGGGGGAGCTAAAACCCGGCGCGAAACTATCACCCAGCGCGGTCGCGGCTGATCTGGGCGTATCGCACATACCGGTGCGCGAGGCGCTCACCTCGCTGGCCGCGTCCGGATATCTCGAGCACAGGCCGCGGGTCGGCTTCTTCGTCCGGGTCCTGTCGTCGGATGACCTGGCCGATATTTACCACTGGCGGGAGATACTCGAGCGGGAGGCATTCATCATGGCCATCCCCAAGCTCACGGATGACGATCTCGAGGAAATGAGCAGGCTGTGCGGCCAGATGCGGAAGCTCACCGGGCCCGGGCAGCGCCGTGAATACCTGAACCTTAATCGCCAGTTCCATTTCATCGCCTTCCGCCGGGCCGGAAGCGAACGGCTGATGCGCTTCCTCGCCTATCTATGGGATGTTGCCGCTCCTTATACTTTTACCGGCCTTGTAGATATCGACGAGGCGCGCCATGATCACGAGCAGATGATGGACCTGTTCGAGGCGCGTGACGTGGACGGGATCATCGACTTGATGGCGCGACACCGCGGCCAGGCCGTCGAGGC
>DAIOWL010000083.1:5853-7513 GCA_036758545.1 Streptosporangiaceae bacterium
CCCGCCCCAATTGGGTCGATGTGCCGTTGGTCAGGTTAGAACCGGCCCAATGTGCCATCGACCCCGTTCCGGTCGGCACCCTCGCCCCGATGTCCTTCTTCGGTGGTTACGGTGAGTAACAGGCAGAACGTTACCGTCGGCGGTTTTTCAGCTATTCTCGGTCGCCCTCGTCCACATGGCTACCCGGTTCTCCACAGCCCCCGCTGCCGCCCTGCTAAGGCGAGTCCGTAATCGTATCCACAGCTCGTAGATCATCTTCCCCGCCTCGTCCACAGGTTGGCCGGCCTTGTGCACATGGTGATCCACAGACCCGCGGAGGTACCGTGCTTGTTCCTGGGCAGTGCGTACAGAACTGAAAACGCCGGGCAGGGGCCCAGGTAGGGGTGGGTTTGGGGCGGCGGCAAGGCGGTCATTATGAGCAGAGCCGGCGACACCGCGATCGCTGTGGAGGTTCAGCATCGCCGCAGGGTCGTCGTGGATGTCATCCTCCTGCTGATGAGGAACGGACGCATCCTGTTGCGCGAACGGGCCAATACGGGTTACGGGGACGGTGCCTACGAGCCCCCGACCGGCGAGCTGGCCGACCGGGAGACGATCGTCGAGACGGCGATCCGGGTCGCCGCGGCCGAGGCCGGCATCGCCATCCAGGCCGAGAACGTGTCGCTCGCGCACGTCATGCACGACGTGTCCGGCAGCGGGCGGATCGCCTTCTTCCTCACCGTGTCCGGCTGGCAGGGCGAGTACACCTCACCCGACGCGCGCTGGTTCGGTGTCGGGAACCTGCCCACCAACATGCTCGACCGGTCCCGGGTGGCGCTGCGGAACTACGCCGAGGGCATGCGCTTTTCCACCTATCCGGCGTTCGGCCCGGCCGGCCCCGCGCTGCTGCGCGCCTCGGGATGGCAGGACGCCTTCAGCGCCTGACGCCGCGCACACGCTGGCCGGATAGGCTGCATCCGTGGCCGAGATCCTGAACGCGCACGGCTCGAAGAACGACATCTTCGTGGCCGAGATGACGCCGCGCGACTTCGCCTCCGACGAGGACCTGCGGGCCTTTGTCCGGCGGCTGTGCGACCGGGCCGGTCCGTTCGGCGGGGACGGGATCTACCTCTACGACGCCGCGCCGCCGATCCCCGAGGCCTGGTTCTTCAACCCGGACGGCTCGTCCGCCGAGTTCTGCGGGAACGGCATGCGCTGCCTGGGCCGGGTGGTGCTGGACCGGCGCGGCGCCGAGGCCGCGGTGATCCGCAGCGGCCAGGCCGAGTACACCGTCCGCCGCGCGGCCACCACCGGTGAGGGCGTCCGCCAGATCAGCCTGGAGCACCCGGCGGTCGACTTCACCCCGCAGACCCCGGTGGTGGCCGGCCGGAACCCGCTGACCGAGGCCAGGCTGCCCGAGCTCGACCCGGCGCTTGAGTTCACCGCGGTCACCATCCCGAACCCCCACCTGGTCGCCCTGGTCGACAAGTACGTCGAGTCCGACCTGATCGCGATGGGGGAGCGGGTGGCGATCCGGCCGGACGTGTTCCCGGCCGGGGCCAACCTGTCCGTGCTGCTCCAGCTGGATCCCGCCGAGGTCTTCGTCAGGACGTTCGAGCGCGGGGCCGGCCTCACCGCCTCGTGCGGCTCCGGCATGGCCGCGGCCCGCGCGGTCTACTCC
>DAIOWL010000083.1:7613-10443 GCA_036758545.1 Streptosporangiaceae bacterium
GCGCGCCGGGTGACCGTGCGCAACGCGGGCGGCATGGCCACGGTGTCGCTCAACGTCCGCCAGGGCCGGTGGCACCCGGTCCTGGAGGGCAACGCCACGTTCGTCTACCGGGCCGAGGTCGACCCTGCCGCGCCCGCCCGGGACGCCGTCGAGCCCTGTGACGACGAGGTGCGCGCCTACGCCGCCCTCGACGAACGCAACGCCGCCCGGCTGCGCGAGGCCGGCGTCACCGGCTAGATCATCCCGGCAGCCGAACGGTCAGGGTGCCCGGGCACACCGAGACGCTGAGCGCCCGGCCGGGCGCGACGACCTCGCCGTCGATCTGCCTCGGCAGGATGGCATCGGCGCTGACCTGGACGCGGCGCGCCTGCAGGCATTCCAGCGCCCGATCCTGGCGCCGGTCCCGGGCCAGCACCCGCCCGGCCAGCCGGATCCAGTCCCAGCCGCCCGATGGCGCGAGGACACCGACGTCGAGCAGGCCGTCGTCGAGCCTGGCCGCGGGCAGCAGGGTGAACCCGCCGGGCAGCAGCCCGACGTTGGCCACCACTACGGACCGCGCCCGCCGGCGCAGCGGTTCGGCGCCGTCAGGCCGGATGGTGAACTCGCGCGGCGGCAGCGCCAGCTGCCGCACCCCGGCCGCCGCGTAGGCGGCCCAGCCGAGCCGCCGCTTGAGCCGCTCGCCCGCCGCCGCCACCACGGCGGCGTCCAGGCCGATGCCGGCCATGGCGGTGAACCAGGTCCCGCCCGCGCCTTCTACCAGCGCTAGGTCGATCGCGTGGTCCCGCCCGCCGAAGCCGGCCTCCACCGCGCGGCCGTCCTGGGACGGTACGCCCAGCGCCCGCGCGGTCAGATTCGCGGTGCCCAGCGGCACAATGGCCAGCGGCACGCCGGTGCCGGCCAGCGCCTCGGCGCAGGCCCGGACCGTGCCGTCGCCGCCCGCCGCGAACACCAGGCTCGCCCCGGCGGCCACCGCACGGCGGGTCAAGGCCAGGCTGTCCTGCACCTCGCCCGCCGGCCCGAACCACGGGTCCCAGCCGCGATCGGTCGCCGCGGCCCGGCAGCGCAGCAGAAACCGCCGCGGATCGCGGAGCAGCGTCCGGTTGACCACGAACGCGACCAGGGCCATGCCCCTATTTTCGTGTCCGCCGTGCGAGCCTAGACGTGGGGCAGGTGCCAGTGGTAGGGGGCGATCAGCCGCTTCATCGACTCCGGGCCGTACGACCCGACGGGGTACGGCTCGACCGGCGGCGGGTTCTCCAGCAGCGGCGTGGAGATCTCCCACAGCCGCTCGATCCCGTCGGACCGGGTGAACAGCGACGGGTCGCCGACCATGGCCATCAAGGTCAGGTGCTCGTATCCCTCGAGCATGTGCGACGCGGCGAACGAGTTCTTGTAGTAGAACGCCATCTCGGCGTTGCCCAGGGTCAGCTGGGCTCCGGGGACCTTGGTCAGGAAGTAGACCTTGATGGCGCCGGGGTCGGCGAAATCGATGACGATCTCGTTCTGCCGGCCGTACGGGGTGTCCTTGCGGTGCGCCGGGAACATGCGCATCGGCGGCGGCTGGAAGCCGAGCACGATGATCTGGCGTGAGACGCCCATGGCCTTGCCCGAGCGGAGGAAGAACGGCACCCCGTGCCAGCGCCAGTTGTCCACTTCGGCCCGCACCGCGACCATCGTGTCGGTGTCCGAGTCGGCCGCCACGCCGGGCTCGGACCGGTACCCCTCGTACTGGCCGCGCACCACGTGCCGGACGTCGATCGGCCTGACCGCCTCGAACACCTTCTCCTTCTCGTCCCGCAGGTGCTTGGCCGACAGTGACACCGGCGACTCCATGGCCACGAACGCCAGGACCTGGAACAGGTGGGTGACGACCATGTCCCGGTAGGCGCCGGTAGCGTCGTAGAACGCTCCCCGCCCCTTGATCGTCAGCGTCTCCGGTACGTCGATCTCCACGTAGCGGATGTGCTGGCGGTTCCAGATCGGCTCGTACAGGCCGTTCGCGAAGCGGAACGCCAGGATGTTGTCGACCGATTCCTTGCCCAGGAAGTGGTCGATGCGGAACACCTGCGACTCGTCGAAGACCTCGTGCACCGCATCGTTCAGCGCGCGGGCCGAGGCCAGGTCGGTGCCGAACGGCTTCTCGACGATGACCCGGGCGCCGGTGGCCAGGCCGGTCGCGCCCAGCATGCGCACGACAGAGGTGAACGCCGCGGGTGGTACAGCCAGATGATAGAGGCGCCGAACGGGCCCGCCGATTTCCTTCTCCGCCCGGTGAACCGCTTCGACCAGGGCGGTCGGGTTATCCGGCTCGGCCGCCCCGAAGGACAGGCGTTCCGCGAACGACGGCCAGGACGGGTCGGTGGGCTTGGTGATGCAGAAGTCGGCGCATGCCTGCTCGGCGTGCTCCCTGAACTGCTCGTCGGTGAGCGCGTACTGCGGCGGCGCGCAGCCGATGATCCGGTATTCCTTCGGCAGCAGCCCGGCCGCGTGCAGGTGGAAGAAGCCTGGCAGCAGCTTGCGCTTGGCCAGGTCGCCGGTGGCGCCGAACAGCACGATGACGTGGTTGTCCGGTTTCGGGGAGTTATTCCTGCTCATCGGCCGAGCCTCAGGCCTTCTTCTCCGCGTGCCCGCCGAACTCCGAGCGCATGGCCGACAGGATCTGCCCGGTGAACGCGCCCAGGTCCCTGGACTCGAACCGCTCGTACAGGGAGGCGGCGATGACCGAGGCGGGCACGCCCTCGTCCACCGCGGCCAGCACCGTCCACCGGCCCTCGCCGGAATCGGACACCCGGCCGCTGAAGTCGGACAGGTCGGGCGACTTGGCGAAGGC
>DAIOWL010000083.1:10543-12929 GCA_036758545.1 Streptosporangiaceae bacterium
CAGGCCCGGGGTGGGCTCGGCCATGCCCCGGCCCGGCGCGATGGTCAGGAAGATCGGGTTCAGCCGCCGCACCGGCTCGTCCTCGCCGCCGATCATCAGGCAGTAGCCGCGGTCCAGGCCCCAGACCCCGCCGCTGGTGCCGACGTCGATGTAGTGGATGCCGTCCCGCTTGAGGTCGGCGGCGCGGGTGAGGTCGTCCCGGTAGTAGGAGTTCCCGCCGTCGATCACGATGTCGTCGGCTTCCAGGAGCGGCCGCAGTTGCTCGAGGGTCGTCTCCACCACGCCGGCCGGGACCATGATCCACATGGCCCGCGGCTTGTCCAGCTTGGCCACGAAGTCGGCCAGGCTCTCCGCCCCGGCCGCGCCCTCGGCGGCTAGGCCCTTGACTACATCCGGGTTCCGGTCGTAAGCCACGACCCGGTGGCCGTCCCGCATCAGCCTGCGGGTCAGGTTCGCGCCCATCCGGCCGAGCCCGATCATCCCCAGTTGCATCGGCGTGTCAGTTGGCATGGCCGATCAGTCCTCCATCGTTGTCAGCACCCGTGGTCAGCACGGGGTCAGCGAGCCTTTAGCGCGCGGTATCTGCGGATCAGCGCGTTGGTCGACGAGTCGTGATCGAGCGCGGGCTCCTGTGCGCTCGTCAGCTCGGGAATGATCTTGACCGCGAGGACCTTCCCGAGCTCCACTCCCCACTGGTCGAACGAGTCGACGTCCCAGATCGTCCCCTGCGTGAACACGCTGTGCTCGTACAGGGCGACCAGCGCGCCGAGGATCCGCGGGGTGAGGATCTCGGCGAGCAGCACGTTGGACGGCCGGTTGCCCTCCATCACCCGGTGCGGCACCACGTGCTCGGGCGTCCCCTCGGCCCTGACCTCCTCCTCGGTCTTGCCGAAGGCCAGCCCCTGCGCCTGGGCGAACACGTTGGAGGACAGGATGTCGTGGTGGTCGCGGATCGGGTTCAGCGTCTTGCCGAAGCCGATCAGGTCGACCGGGACGATCGTGGTGCCCTGGTGGATGAGCTGGTAGAAGCTGTGCTGGCCGTTGGTGCCCGGCTCACCCCAGAAGACCGCGCCGGTGTCGTAGGAGACGTGTTCCCCGGTCAGCGTGACGTGCTTGCCGTTGGACTCCATGGTCAGCTGCTGCAGGTAGGCGGGGAACCGCTTCAGGTACTGCTCGTACGGCATCACGCCGTAGCTCTGCAGGCCGAAGAAGTCGCGGTACCACACCGCGAGCAGGCCCATCAGCACCGGCAGGTTCTGCTCCAGCGGTGCGGTGCGGAAGTGCTCGTCCATCTCGTGGAAGCCGGCCAGCATCTCGTAGAAGCCCTCGGGCCCGAGCGCGATCATGTTGGAAAGCCCGATGGCCGAGTCCATCGAGTACCGGCCGCCGACCCAGTCCCAGAAGCCGAACATGTTCGCCGTGTCGATGCCGAACTTCGCGACCCGTTCGGCGTTGGTGGAGACCGCCACGAAGTGCTTGGCCACCGCCTCCTCGGTGCCGAGCGCCGAGACGATCCAGTCCCGCGCCGAGGTGGCGTTGGTCAGCGTCTCCAGCGTGCCGAACGTCTTGGAGGAGATGATGAACAGCGTCTGCTCGGGATCCAGGTCGCGGGTCGCCTCGGCGAAGTCGGTGGAGTCCACGTTGGACACGAACCGGAACGTGATGTCCCGCGTGGTGTAGTGGCGCAGCGCCTCGTACGCCATCACCGGGCCCAGGTCGGACCCGCCGATGCCGACGTTGACCACATTCGCGATCGGCTTGCCGGTGTAGCCCTTCCACTCCCCGGACCTGACCCGGCGGGCGAAGTCCGCCATCCGGTCCAGCACCTCGTGCACCTGCTGCACCACGTCGACGCCGTCCACGATGAGCGACGCGGTCCGCGGCATGCGCAGCGCCACGTGCAGCACGGCCCGGTCCTCGGACACGTTGATGTGCTCGCCGCGGAACATGGCGTCCCGGCGCTCGGCCACGCCGGACTCCTCGGCCAGCGCCACGAGCAGCCGCATCGTCTCGTCGGTGACCCGGTTCTTGGAGTAGTCCAGGTAGAGCCCGGCCGCCTCGGCGGTCAGCCGCTCGCCCCGGCCCGGGTCCCCGGCGAACAGCTCGCGCAGGTGCCGCCCGGAGATCTCGTCGTAGTGCCGCTTGAGCGCCTGCCATGACTTCCGCTCAGGCAGTGGTGTCCCTGGCATCTGCCGTCTCCTCCGCGTCGTGCCGCCGCTTCCCACGGATGTTTCCCCACGGAATCGTTTCATGCCCGCGTCCGCGCCCGCCCCCGGCCCAGAGATAACAATGCCCGAACTCCCGGTACCCCACCCGCACCCACGCCGGCCGCCCCTGGTCCGCTCCCTCCGGCCACGCCGGCCGCCCCCTGGTCCGCTCCCATCCG
>DAIOWL010000084.1:0-6240 GCA_036758545.1 Streptosporangiaceae bacterium
TCAGGCCGGGGTGACGGCGCGGAGCAGGAAGCTGACCAGCTGGGCCGCGTACGCCCCGGTGCTGCGGGCCAGATCGGCCCGGCGGTCGTCCGGGGTGACCATGGCGTGCATCATGGCCCCGCCGATGAGGGTGTCCAGCAGCAGCGTGACCGAGGTGTCCGGCGCGAGCTCGCCGCGGTCGATGCCGCGGCGCACGATATCCCGGGCCGCCAGGACCTGCGCGTGCCGCATCTGCGCGTAGTGCTCGGCCACCCCCGGAATGGCGGCGGCCTCGAGCCCGAGCCTAAGCGCAACCCGGCTGGCGTCACCCGCGTAGATGTCGAGCATCTGGGTGGCCAGCTCCACCAGGTCCCCGCGCAGCGTGCCGGTGTCCACGTCCGCGACCCGGGCCAGCCGCCACGTCACCGCGTCGGTCAGCAGCGCCTCCTTGCTGCTCCAGCGCAGGTACAGCGAGGCCTTCCCGACCCCGGCCCGGCGGGCCACCGCCTCCATGGCGAATCCGGCCCAGCCCGCGTCGGCGAACAGGTCGAGCGCGGCCCGGGCGATGCGGCGGTCCACCCCGGGGTCGCGCGGGCGTCCCGGCGTCACGTGCGTCGTACTCACGGGCTACCCCAGGATCGATTACTGAACGTTTACCGTCTAGGATACAGTCATGCCTTACCAGATCACCGGCGAACGACTGACCAGCCTGTTCCGGCCGCGCAGCGTCGCGCTGGTGGGCGCGTCGGACAAGTCGGTCTTCTCCCAGATCGCCTACCACAACCTGGTCGAGTTCGGCTTCGCCGACCACACCTACCTGGTCAGCCGGCGGGGTACGCAGACGCATGGCCAGGCCACCGTCACCTCGTGCGCGCAGATCGGCGAGCCGGTCGACGTGGCCTACCTGATGGTGCCGCAGGCCGGCCTGCTGGAGGCCCTGGACGACGCGGCGGCCGCCGGGATCCGCAACGCGTGCGTGCTGTCGTCCGGCTACGCCGAGGCGGGGGAGGCCGGCCGGGCCGCCCAGGCCGAGCTCGCCGACCACGCCGCCGGATTGGGCATGGTGCTGCTCGGCCCGAACCACCTCGGCTTCGCCAACCTCACCGACGGCGTGCCGGTCTGCTCTATCCCGGGACTGCCCGCCGAAAGCGGCCCGGTGGCGCTGCTGTCGCAGAGCGGGGCCAGTTCCTCGGCCATGGTGGACTTCGCCCGGATGGTCAACGTCGGCCTGTCCTATCTGGTCACGCTCGGCAACGAGGCGATGATCACGGCCGGGCACGTGCTGGACTACCTGGTCGACGACCCGGGTACCCGGGCGGTCGCGGTCTTCATGGAGACCGTGCGCGACCCGGAGACGTTCCGCCGGGCCGCGCGGCGGGCGGCGCAGGCAGGCAAGGCCATCGTGGTGCTCAAGGCGGGCAGCAGTGCGCTGTCCGCCCGCACCGCGGTCGCGCACACCGGCGCGCTGGTCGGCGACGACCGGGTCATCGACGCGGTCTTCGCGGACCTGGGCGTGATCCGGGTCGACTCGATCGAGGACATGCTGATCACCGCCGGGGCCACCGCCGCGCTCGGCCGGCTTGACCGGCCCGGCGTCGGCATCGTGTCGATCTCCGGCGGCGCCTGCGACATCGTCGCCGACCGGGCCGATGACCTCGGTGCCGACCTGCCCGAGCTGGCGCCGTCGACCCGGGACGCGCTCGCCGCGATCATGCCCGCGTACGGGACGGTGCAGAACCCGCTCGACGTCACCGGCGCCGCCGTCATCGACCCGACGATCTTCACCCGGTCGATCGAGGCCATGTCGGCCGACCCCTCGATCGGCGTCATCGGCGTCGTCAACAGCATCGGCTGGATCGACACCGGCCGGCCCTACCAGGGACAGATGTTCGTGGACGCGATCGGCGCCGGCATGCGGGCCGCGTCCTGCCCGGCCGCCTACATCAACCAGGTCATGCAGCCGGTCACCGGGTTTACCCGGGTTTCGATGGCGCAGGGCGGGGTGCCGTACGTCATCCCCGGCCTGCGCCAGGCCGTGGTCGCGCTGCGCAACGTAGCCTGGTGGTCCGACGCCACCCGAAGCCCGCACGCCGGGAAGCCGTCCGGAAACGTACCGGTGCCCGAGCCCGCCCGCCGCCAGGGGATGTGGTCGGAGCAGGAGGCCCGCACGCTGCTCGGCGACGCGGGCGTCCCGGTCGTTCCGGCCCGGCTGGCCGGCTCGGCCGCCGAAGCGGTCAAGGCGGCCGTCAGCTTCGGCGGCCCGGTGTCGGTCAAGATCGTCTCGCCGGACATCCTGCACAAGAGCGACGCCGGCGGCGTCGTGCTGGACGTCCCGCCCGCCGAGGAAGCCGTCCGGGCGGCCTACCAGGCGGTGACCGCGGCCGCCCCGGACGGCGCCAGGATCGACGGCGTCCTGGTCAGCCCGATGCGGCATGGCGGCACCGAACTCCTCGTCGGCGTCGTGCGCGACCCGCAGTGGGGCCCGATCCTGGCCGTGGCGATCGGCGGGCTGCTCGTCGAGGTGCTGCGGGATTCGGCGCTGGCGACGCTGCCGGTCACGCCCTGGCAGGCCGGCCGCCTGCTGGACCGGCTGCGCGGCCGCGCGGTGCTGGACGGGGTCCGCGGCGCCGCGCCCGCCGACCGCGACGCCCTGACCGCGGTGATCGCCAGGATCGGCGACCTCGCCCTGGCCCTGGGCGAGGACCTGGAATCGCTCGAAGTCAACCCGCTACTGGTCGACGGCGCCCGGATCGAGGCACTCGACGCCGTGGTCACCTGGAGGGAGCACAGCTGATGAGGACCGCCTTCACCGAGCTGGTCGGCGTGCCGCACCCGATCGTCGGATTCAACCGCTCGCCCGGCGTGGTCGCCGCGGTCACCAACGCCGGCGGCTTCGGCGTGCTGGGCGCGTCGGCCTATACCCCGGCCGAGCTCGACGCCCAGCTGACCTGGATCGACGAGCAGACCGAGGGCAGGCCCTACGGTGTCGACCTGCTCGTCCCGGAGAAGTTCGCGGCGGGCGACCCGGGCAACCTGGTGGCGAGCCTGCGCGCCCAGATCCCGGACGGGCACCTGGCCTTCGTCTCCGACCTGCTCGACCGGTACGGGATCCCCGAGGTCCGGGGTAACCCCGAGCACGACGAGATCGCGGCCAGCCTCACCGCGGACGGCGCTGCCCCCCTGCTCGACGTGGCGTTCCGCCACCCGATCCGGCTCATCGCCAACGCCCTGGGACCGCCGCCGGCCGGCCTCGTCGACCGGGCCAGGAAGCAGGGCGTGCCCGTCGCCGCCCTGGTCGGGCAGCCCAGGCACGCGATCAGGCAGATCGAGGCCGGCGTCGACCTGCTGATCGCGCAGGGCACCGAGGCGGGCGGCCACACCGGCACCATCGCCACCATGGTGCTCACCCCGGAGATCGTCGACATCGCGGCCGGGCGCCCGGTGCTGGCCGCGGGCGGTATCGCGTCCGGCCGCCAGATGGCCGCCGCCCTGGCGCTCGGCGCGGCCGGCGTCTGGTGCGGGTCGGTCTGGCTGGCCAGCGAGGAGGACGTGGCCAACCAGGCCATCAAGGCCAAGTTCCTGGGAGCTACCAGCTCGGACACGGTGCGCTCGCGGACCAGGACCGGCAAGCCGGCCCGCCAGCTGCGCAGCGCCTGGCACGAGGAGTGGGAGCAGCCCGGCAGCCCGGCGCCGCTGTCCCTGCCGCTGCAGCCGATGCTGGTCAACGAGGCGTGGCAGCGGATCGACGCGGCCGCCCGGACGGGCCACGAAGGCGCGCTCCGGCTCGAGTCGTTCTTCGTCGGCCAGGTCGTCGGTTCGTTCGAGCAGATCAGGCCGGCCGGCGAGATCACCCGCCAGATCGTCGCCGACTGCGAGCAGCGGATCCGGGAACTATCCGAGCTAGGGGCCAGCGCATGAGCCAGCCGTCCCTCGACCCCCGCACCCCGGTAGTCGTGGGCGTCGGCCAGTCCTCCGAGCGCCTCGGCGAGCCCGGCTACCGGCGGCGCTCGCCGGTCGACCTGGCCGCCGACGCGGCCGCCGACGCGCTGGCCGACAGCGGGGCCGAGCCCGCCGCCGTCGCGGCGGCGATCGAGGTGGTGGTCGGCATCCGCCAGTTCGAGAATTCCCATCCGCGGGCGCGGGCACCATTGGGCCGTTCGGATAACTACCCCCGGTCCGTGGCCGGCCGGATCGCCGCGAGCCCGGCCCGCGCGGTCCTGGAGGTCAGCGGCGGGCAGGCCCCGCAGCACCTGGTCAACGAGTTCGCCGCGGTCATCGCGCGCGGCGGCAGCGAGGTGGCGCTGATCTTCGGCTCGGAGGCCATCTCCACCGTCGAGCACTTCGCCCAGGCGCAGGACCGGCCCGACTTCAGCGAGCACGCCGACGGCAGCCTGGAAGACCGCGGGTACGGGCTGGCCGGGATGATATCCCGGCACCAGGCCGCGCACGGGCTGACCGGCGCGCCCAGCCAGTACGCGCTGATCGACAACGCCAGGCGCGCCCGCCTCGGGCAGACCCGCGAGGAGTACGCGGCCGCGATGGGCGCGCTGTTCGCCCCGTTCACCCGGGTCGCGGCGGCCAATCCGCACGCCTCCGCGCCGGTCGAGCGCACCCCGGAGGAACTGGTCACGCCGACCGAGGCGAACCGGCCCATCGCCGATCCGTACACCCGCTACATCGTGGCGCGGGAGAAGGTCAACCAGGGCGCCGCCGTGCTGCTGATGTCGGTCGCCGCGGCCCGCCGGCTGGGCGTGCCCGCCGACCGCTGGGTGTTCCTGCATGGCCACGCCGACCTGCGCGAACGGGACCTGCTCGACCGCGCCGACCTGTCCGCAAGCCCGGCCTCGGCCATGGCGGTGCGGCATGCCCTCACCGTGGCCGGCATCGGCGTGGACGACCTGGCCACCATCGACCTGTACAGCTGCTTCCCCGCGCCGGTGTTCAACATCTGCGACGGGCTCGGCCTCGATCCCGCCGATCCGCGCGGCCTGACCCTCACCGGCGGGCTGCCGTTCTTCGGCGGCGCGGGCAACAACTACTCCATGCACGCCATCGCCGAGACGGTGCAGCGTGCCCGCCGTGCGCCGGGCAGTTACGGCCTGGTCGGCGCCAACGGCGGCATCATGAGCAAGTACTCGGCCGGGGTGTACTCCACCACCCCGGCCGCCTGGACGCCGGACCGCAGCGCCGACCTGCAGGCCGAGATCGACGGCTGGCCCGCGCTCGGGCAGGCCCGCTATGCCGACGGGCCGGCCACCATCGAGACCTACACCGTCACCCACCGCCGCGACGGCGGCCGCACCGGCATCGTCGTCGGCCGGCTCGACCGCGACGGGCGACGCTTCGTCGCCAGGAGCGAGGACCCCGGCCTGCAGGACCTGCTCAGCACCGCGAAAGAGCCGATCGGCCAGGCGGTTTACGTCCGGTCGTTCGGCTTCGGTAACCGGGTCGCCACCAGCCGGGAGCGGATGGACGAGCTGTTCCCGCCGGAGCCGCCGGTGCTGCGCGAGGCGTACGAGCACGTGCTGGTCCGCCGGGACGGCCACCTGCTCGAGGTCACCATCAACCGCCCCGAGTCCAGGAACAGCCTGCACCCGATGGCGAACGACGAACTCGACCACGTCTTCGACGCCTACTTCGCCGACGACGACCTGTGGGTCGCGATCCTGACCGGGGCGGGGGAGAAGGCCTTCTCCGCAGGCAACGACCTGGTCTACTCCGCCTCGGGTAAGCCCATGTGGGTGCCGAAGAACGGGTTCGCCGGGCTGACCAGCCGGGCCAGCATGCCCAAGCCGGTCATCGCCGCGGTCAACGGCTTCGCCATGGGCGGCGGCTGCGAGATCGCGCTGGCCTGCCACCTGGTCGTGGCCGACACCACGGCCCAGTTCGCGCTCAGCGAGGTCAGGGTCGGCCTGGTCGCGGGGGCCGGCGGCCTGATCAGGCTGCCCCGTACCGTGCCGCCCAAGGTCGCCACCGAGATGATCCTCACCGCCCGCCGCCTGTCCGCCGACGAGGCCCTGGCCTACGGCCTGGTCAACCGCGTCGTCCCGGCCGGGACCGCGCTCGACGGCGCCCGCGCCCTGGCCGCCGGGATCCTGGAGGGCTCACCCACCTCGGTGCGCGTCTCGCTGCGGATCATGGAGGAAACCCGCGGCATCCCGGACGTCGTCGCGGCCGTCGAGCACCCGAGCCCGGCCCTCGACGACCTCATGGCCAGCGACGACGCCCTCGAAGGCATGACCGCGTTCGCCCAGAAGCGCC
>DAIOWL010000084.1:6340-7784 GCA_036758545.1 Streptosporangiaceae bacterium
GTCGCCGTGCACCTCGACGATCTCGCCGTTCTTGTCCGGGTGCCCGACGATGCTGCCGTGGATGCAGATACGGTCGCCAATGGTCGCCTGCATGTCAGGACCTCCTCGCCGCGAGCGGTGCCTACAGGCTGGCGCCTACCAGCCTAGGCACTTGGCACCGTGATGCAACGCCCTACCCGTCGCGCAAGGCGGTCTTGAGGATCTTGCCGGACGGGCCCTTGGGCAGCTCGGCCATGAACCGGATCTCCCGCGGGTACTTGTACGCCGCGAGCCGCTCCCGGGTGTAGGCGATGATCTCCGCGGCGGTCGCCGACGCGCCCGGGCGCAGCGCCACCACGGCCACGACCTCCTCGCCGAGCCGCTCGTCCGGCTTGCCGATCACGGCCGCCTCACCGATCGCCGGGTGGGCGTACAGGACCTCCTCGATCTCCCGCGGGTAGACGTTGTAGCCGCCGCGGATCACCAGGTCCTTGGCCCGGTCGACGATGAAGTAGAAGCCGTCGGCGTCCATATAGCCCAGGTCACCGGAGTGCAGCCAGCCATCGCGCAGCGTCTCCGCGGTGGCCTCGGGCCGCCCCAGGTAGCCCTTCATCACGTTGTGCCCGCGGATCCAGATCTCGCCGACGTGCTCGCGTCCGGGTGGCAGCGGGCGGCCCTGGGGATCGGCGACCCGCATCCGCACCCCCCACATCGGCTTGCCGATAGACAGCACCTTCCGGTCGCCCGGCCGGTTGAACGAGCACGAGCTCGCGGTCTCGGTCATCCCGTAGCCCTCGAGCACCTCGATGCCGAACTTCTCCTCGAACGTCCGCATGATGTCTTCGGCCAGCGACGCTCCGCCGGACACCGCGACCCGCAGCGCCGACAGGTCACGGCCGGTGATGTCCAGCTGGGCCAGGGCGTGCAGCATGGTCGGCACGCCGCCGATCACCGTGCACCGGTCGTCCTCGAGCACGTCCAGCACCGCGCCGGGCTGGAACCGCGGCACGATGGACAGGCAGCCGCCGTGCCGGACGAACACGTTGATCACCGACGACAGCCCGAACACGTGGAAGAACGGCAGCACCGCCAGCACCACGTCGTCGCTGCGCACGCCGAACAGCCCGCCCGCCACGGTGCTGTTCATGTACAGCTGGAAGTGGGTGAGCTCGGCGCCTTTCGGCCTGCCCGTGGTGCCGCTGGTGTAGACGAGCACGGCGGTGTCATCGGCGTCGCGAGCCGTCACGTCCCCGCCCGGTTCCTCCAGCGGCGCGCTGCTGATCAGCTCGAGAGCCGGCCTAGTGCCGTCCGGCAGCGGCCCGTCGCCCAGGCTGACCAGGTACAGCGGGACGCCGGTCGTCTCGCAGGCCTTGGCCGCCTCGGCGTGCATGCCCTCGAACCCGATCAGCAGGCTCGCCGCCGAGTCGGTCAGGTGGTACTCGAGCTCGGGCGCCACCAGCAGCGG
>DAIOWL010000084.1:7884-12923 GCA_036758545.1 Streptosporangiaceae bacterium
GGGCAATTCCGGTAAGTGAGACATATATTAAGTGTGTATCACCACCTTGCCTAGGCTCTCGCGGCGACGGAGGGAACGGCGATGTACCTCGTTCGGGGCGGACTCAGGGGACCTGGCGGTTCTGGTCCCGCGAACCAGGGCAGAGGGCGGCCGGCTCGCGGGCTGCTGCTGACCGAGCCCATCCGCGGCCTGGCCGATCTGACCGCCATGCTGCTGGCCGCGCCGGCCCTGCTGACCGCCCCGCGCGGCGACGGGCACGGGGTGCTGGTCTTCCCCGGCCTGCTGGCCGGGGACGCGAGCACCGTGCCGCTGCGCGCCTTCCTGCGCTGGCTCGGCTACGACGTCCGCGGCTGGGCCCTCGGCCGTAACCAGGGCCCGACCGAGGCGGTGCTGGCCGGCCTGCCCCGGGCCGTTCTCGATCATTCCGAACGGACCGGGCGTCCCGTCTCCCTGATCGGCTGGAGCCTGGGCGGCATCTACGCCAGGGAAATGGCCCGCCGTCATCCCCGGCGGGTGCGTCAGGTCATCACGCTGGGCAGCCCCTACGCCATGCACGACCCGCGGCAGACCTACGCCTACGGCCCTTACCAGCAGTTCAGCTCCCGGCACGCCCTGGACCGCAAGCTGCCAAGCCGGGAGCAGCGGGCCCGGCCCGTCAGCGTGCCGTCCACGTCGGTCTACTCGCGCTGGGACGGCGTCGTGCCCTGGCAGGCGTGCGTGGAGCCGGAGACGGCGCTGCACCAGAACATCGAGGTCCGGTGCAGCCACCTCGGCTTCGGCGTGGACCCCGCGACGCTCTGGCTGATCGCCGACCGGCTGGCCGTCCCGGATCAGGGTTCGGGCCAGCGGGTCCCGTTCCGGCCGCCGCTAGCCTTGCGGGCCCTGTACCCGCGATGAAGCCGTAGGAAGGATCAGCACATGCAGCAGCTCTCCGGACTCGATGCCTCCTTCCTCGCGCTGGAGACGGCCAACACCACCGGGCACGTCGGCGGGCTGAGCGTGCTCGACCCCCGCGAAGCCCCCGAGCCGCTCACCCTGGCCCGGCTCACCGAGGTCATGGCCGAACGGCTGCCGCTCGTGCCCGTGCTCCGGCGCAAGCTGCTCAACGTGCCGTTCGGCCTGGACCAGCCCTACTGGATCGACGACGCGGACTTCGACATCGAGTACCACGTCCGGGAGATCGCGCTGCCGCGCCCGGGCTCCGACGCCCAGCTGGACGAGCAGGTCAGCCGGCTGCACGCCCGCCCGCTCGACCGCAGCCGGCCGCTGTGGGAGCTCTACCTGATCACCGGGCTGGCCAACAAGCGCGCCGCCGTCTACACCAAGATCCACCACGCCGCGATCGACGGGGTCTCGGGCACCGAGCTGCTGACCGTCCTGTTCGACCTCACCCCGGCCGGCCGCGAGCCGCCCCCGGCCGTGCCGTTCCGTCCCGCCGCCGCGCCGGCCCTGCCCGTCCTGGCGGTCAAGGCGGCCGCCCGGCTGGCCTGGCGCCCGGTGCAGACGGTGCGGATCACCAACGAGCTCGTCAGGATCCTGCCGACCCTGGCCCCGGCGGTGAACACGCTGGTCGGTGGCATGCTCGGGCTGAACCGCGGCGACGGTTCCGTGATCGCGACCCGGCCGGGGCGGGCGCCCGCGACGCCGTTCAACCGGCCGATCACGCCGCACCGCCGGTTCGCGTTCCGTAGCGTCAGCCTGGATACGGTCAAGGCGGTGAAGAACGCCTTCGGCGTGTCGGTCAACGACGTCGTGATGGCCATGTGTGCCGGGGCACTGCGCCGCTGGCTCCTCGACCACGACGCGCTGCCCGATCAGCCGCTGGTCGCGATGATCCCGGTGTCCGTCCGGGATCCGGCCGGCAAGGGAGCGCTGGGCAACCGGGTATCCGCGATGCTGGCCCCGCTGCCCACCAGCGTCACCGATCCTGGCCTGCGGCTGGATATCGTCCATTCCGCGACGAAGGTGGCCAAGGCTCAGCAGGCCGCGATCCCGCAGGGCCTGGTCGACCAGATCAGCGACTTCGCCGTGCCGGCGCTGACCGCGCGGGCGGCCCGGGTGGTGTTCGCCACCGGCGTGCTGCACCGGCTGCCGCCGTTCAACGTGACCATCTCCAACGTCCCCGGCCCGAACGTCCCGGTCTACATGTGCGGCGCCCGGCTGATCGCGCACTATCCGGTCTCGGTGGTCACCGACGGCCAGGGCCTGAACATCACCCTGGTCGGCTACCTCGGCCAGCTCCACTTCGGCCTGGTCAGCTCCCGCGAACTGGTGCCGGACCTGGACACCATGGCCGGCTACCTGACCGACGAGCTCGCCCTGCTGGCCGAGGCGGCCGAGAAGCGCGTCGCCAATGCCCAGCCCGACGACTAGCACCGATGACGACTAGCACGGACGATGCCCGGATAGTGCTGCCCGGCGGCGCCGGGGTGCCCGCGAGGATCCCGGCGGGGATCTTCGCCGCGGCGGTAGATACCTTCGTCGCGGGGCAGCGGCTGGACATGCGCTCACTGGCCCGCCGCCTCGGCATGGCCCGCGCCACGCTCTACCGGCGGGCCGGCAACCGGGAGCAGCTGCTCGACGAGCTGCTCTGGTGGCGGGCCCGCCGCCTGCTCGCGGAGCAGGTACAGGCCAGCACGGAGATGGCGGGCACCGAGCGGCTGGTCGCGGTGATCGGCGGCGTGCTCCGCGCGATCGCCAGGGACCGCCCGCTGCGGGCCTTCCTCGAGTCCGACCCGGAGACCGCGCTGCGCCTGCTGACCGGGACCCGCAGCACCGTGCACCGGGGCATGGCCAGCGCGCTGGAGACGCTCATCGACCTGGAGCGCGGCCGGGGGAGCTTCGACGCCAGCCTGGACACCCCGACGCTGGCCTACGCGATCGTCCGGATCAGCGAGGGCTTCCTGTACTCCGACGTGATCGCCGACCGGGCGCCCGACATCGACCGCGCCACGACCGTCATCGAGGGCCTGCTCACCGGCCTGGACCGGCGGTCAGCCTCCGTCTAGCTCAAGCACCAGCTTGCCGGTGTTCACCCCGTCGAACAGCATCAGCAGCGTCTCGGGGAAGGCGTCCACGCCGCCGTGCACGACGTGCTCACGGGAGACGAGCTTCCCGTCCCTGAGCCACCCGGCCAGCTCGGCCAGGGCCTGCGGGTACCGGTCGACATAGTCGAAGACCAGCATGCCGGTCATGGAGGCCCGCGCCACCAGCAGCATCAGGTAGTTCGCCGGGCCGCGCACCTGGGTCTCGTTGTACTGCGAGACCGCGCCGCAGATGATCACCCGGGCGCCGAGGGCCAGCCGGGTCAGCACGTCGTCCAGGATCTCGCCGCCCACGTTGTCGAAGTAGACGTCCACGCCGTCCGGCGTGTGCTCGCGCAGCGCCCGGCGCACGTTCCCGGCCCGGTAGTCGATGGCCGCGTCGAAGCCGAACTCCTCGGTCAGCGCGCGGCACTTCTCCGGTCCGCCCGCGATGCCGATGACGCGCCCGGCGCCCTTGATCTTGGCGATCTGCCCGGCCATGCTGCCCACCGCGCCGGCCGCGCCGGACACGACCACGGTGTCGCCTTCCTTCAGCCTGCCGGTGTCCAGCAGGCCGAAGTAGGCGGTGAGCCCGGTCGCGCCCAGCGCGCCCAGGTACGTCGACGGCCCGGCCAGCGAGGTGTCGATCTTGGTCACGCCCCGGCCGTCCGAGACCGCGTACTCCTGCACGCCGAACGTGCCGTACACGTCGTCGCCCACGGCGAAGCCCGGGTGCGCCGAGGCGGCCACCCGGCCGACCGCGCCCGCCCGCATGACCGCGCCGATCTCCACCGGCGGGATGTAGGAGGCGCCCGCGTTCATCCAGCCCCGCATGGCCGGGTCGACGGACAGGTGCGAGACCGCCACCACGAACTGCCCCTCGGCCGGCTCCGGCACCTCCTCGGTGGTCAGCGACCAGTCGGCAGCCCGGGGCAGCCCGGAAGGCCGGGCGGCCAGGCGCACCTGGTGATTGGTCAGCGGCATGCGGCGGCTCCTCGGGGTGCGGCGAGATCTGCTGATCGGACGCTAATGCCTGCGCGGACCGGAAGACAACCGTGCCGGTTATACGTAGTCTCGCCGCTGCAGCAGGTGCAGCGCGATCCATCCGGGTGCCACCGGCAGCCAGTACGTGGCCAGCCGGTAGGTGAGGACGGCGGACACCGCGGGCCCGGAGCCGAGACCGACGCCGGTCAGGCCGGCGACCAGTGCGGCCTCGATGGCCCCGAGGCCGCCAGGAGTGGGCGAGGCGGCCGCGATGGCCGAGGCGGCCATGTAGACCGCGCCGATTTCCGCGATTCCGATTCCGCCGCCGAACGCCTGCACGGAGGCGGCCAGGCCGCCGAAGTAGGCCAGGGTCACCAGCGCCGAGCCGCCGACCAGCAGGATCAGCTTGGCCGGGCTGGCGGCTACCTGTCGCAGGCTGCCGAAGGCCGACCGCAGGACCTTCTTCAGCCGGGTCGTTGCGAAGTGTCGGCCTCGGCGGGTGGCTAGCACGATCCCGATCAGGGCGGCGACGACGGCGAGGATCAGCAACAGCTTGCTGGCCGGGGGCAGCTTGAACGCATGGGCCAGGTTGCGGCTGGCCAGGACGAAGAAAATGACGAGCAGGATCACGTGGACAATAGCCCCGGCGAGCGCGCTGAGCCCGACCGCCGCGACGCCCGCGGCCGGGTCTACCCCGGATTTCTGCAGGTAGCGGGCGTTCAGTGCCATGCCGCCGACGTTGGCCGGGGAGACCCGGTTGACGAAGGAAGAGGCCCCTTGCGCCAGGACCGTGGGCCAGAACGGCACCCGTCCCGGCACGCCGCCCAGCAAGGAGGCCGCGCCACCCAGGTAGGTCAGCGCCGACATGGCGATCACGACAGGCAGCCACACCCAGTGCGCCGACTGGATGGCGTGCCAGCTGCTGCCCACCTGGGCCAGTTGCGGAAGGAGGAAGTAGAAGGCGCCCGCGAGGGCGGCTATCGTCACCAAGGTGCGAGGCCGTACCCGCTGGATGCGGGCCAGTTGCTGGTC
>DAIOWL010000085.1:0-2609 GCA_036758545.1 Streptosporangiaceae bacterium
TGCGTCAGCTCACCGATGAGGCCATCGTGCTCTACCGCGGCGAGATCGTAGAGCGCGGCCGAACGGCCCAGATCCTCGATGACCCGCAGCATTCCTACACGCAGCGGCTCCGCGCCAGCGTGCCCCGCCCCGGATGGAAACCGGCCCGCCGGGCCTGACGATGCCGCCGGGTTACCAGCGCCCCGTTACCAGAGCAGGGCGTCCAGCGATCCGCCGTTCTCCGTGATCAGCTGGCGGGCGGCGGCCTCGGCCGTGGGCTTGCGCGCGACCCGCTCGGTGACCAGGGCGCGGGCCAGGCTGTCGTCGCCGGCCCGGGCCGCCGCGGCGATGAGGGTCAGGTCGATGACGTCGCGCTGGGCGTGGCTCCCGCCGACCGCGTTGGCCCGGGGCCGGATGTCGATGAGCAGGTCGATGGCCCGGTCCGGGTGGCCGGCCGCGAACGCGGCGAACGCCTCGAGCAGGGCCAGGCCGGCCCGCCCGGCGGCGGCCGCGTTGGTCGGTGCGGACAGGTGCCGGTTGGACGCGACCACCCGCTCGGTCCGCTCGGTGTTCCCGGCCAGGCCGAACGCCATCACCGCGTGCCAGTCGTTGAAGATGTAGACGGGGCTGCTGACCAGGTCGTCGATGTCGGCCGCGAGCTGCTCGGCGCGCTCGGTTACGTCCACGCCGAACAGCGACAGCCGCCACAGCAGCGCGGCCGCGTCCACGACGTCGAGCCACTCGGTGGAGCGGCCCGCCCGGATGGGGTTGTCGTACAGGGCGAGCGCCTCGCCGATCTCGCCCAGCTCCAGGTGGTACAGGCCGCGGTGCCACCAGTTGTGGATGGCGAAAAAGCTCGCAGACCAGTCCGCAGCCGAGGCGGTGAGGAAGTCGACGCCGTCCCGCTGGCTGCCCTCCATCTCGAAGACGTGCGCCAGCGCGTGCACCGACCAGACGTCCCTGGGATTGTGGTCCAGGGCGGCCCGGGCGCGCGACTCGGCCTGCCGGTAGTCCGCGTTCTCCTCCAGCCCGAACGCGTAGATGCCCTGCACGTATCCCCAGCCGGGCCGGTCGCGCGTCCAGGCGGGCAGCACCCGGGCGGCGGTGTCGCGGAGCTCGAGCCGGTTGCCGAGGAAGAAGTAGAGGTCCTGGACCACCTTGAGGGCGAGCAGGTCCCGCGGGTGGCACAGCAGCGCCCGCTCCAGCGAGCGGGTGGCGGCTTCCCAGTCGCCCTCGGCCCAGTGCCGGGCGGCCCGCAGGTGATGGAGTTCCCGCTCGCCCATGACCGGCTCGTCCAGCCGCTTCAGGATCTCGCCCGCGGCGGCGCGCCCCTCCGGGGTCGTCCCGTACAGCTGCAGGTAGGCGCGGTAGATGTGGCCGAGCACCAGGCTGTCGTCGGCCGCGACCGCGGCGTCGGCGTCCGCCACCGGGTCGCCCGCCAGCGCGGCCAGGTCCTCGACGGCCGAGTCGAGCAGGGCCACCGCGTCGGCGTCGCCCGCCCGGACGGGGACCCCCCAGCGATCCGCGAATGCCTTGGCCATCTCGGATCCTCCCTGCCGTCAACCCAGCCATGCGCCTATCAAGCCTACTCACGGCCCGCGCACAAGCGCACAAGCGGCGGTCAGCCTCGTGCGCGCAGTCCGTCGGCTAGCACGGCGAATACCCGCTCGTGCAGGGCCGGGTCGGTACTCCCGGCCAGGGCGGCGAACATGCCTTTCAGCAGCACGACGAGATCGGACGTCACGATCCCGGCGCGGACCGCGCCTGCCTGCTGGGCGCGGCGCAGCAGCAGGTCGAGCGCGGCGAACAGGTCCTCCCGCAGCGAGCCGGCGACCGAGATGGCATCGGGCAGGTCGCGCTTGGCGGCGGCCTCCGCGGCGATCCTGGCGAGGAAGCCGAAGAACGCCTCACCGGGGTCGTCGGCATCGGCCCGTGCCCGCGCGTCGCTCACCAGATCGGTGATCCGCGCCGTGACCACGGCTTCGAACAGCGCCTCCTTGGACGGGAAGTGCCGGTAGACGGTGCCGGGCCCGACCCCGGCCCGGGACGCGATCTCGTCCAGCGGCACACCGTAGCCCGATTCGGCGAACGCCTGACGCGCGGCCTGCAGCACCTTCTCCCGGTTCCGCGCCGCGTCGGCGCGCAGCGGCCGCCCCATGGGCTCAGCCATGGTTGCTAACCGGGGCAAGCGTTCCGTATAGTCTAAGCGGGGTCACCGTTCCGATTATAGGGAGGCAGCTGTCATGTCCCGTAGCCCGCGCGAGATCGCCGAGCAGGTTCGCCGTATGGTCGCCGGGGAAGGCGTGGACTTCGCCGACCTGTTCGCTGAGGACGGCGTGCTCACCTATCCGTTCGGCCTGCCCGGGCAGCCCGCCGAGCTCCGCGGCCGCGAGGCCATCCGTGACTACTTCAAGGGCCGGAGCCGGAGTCGTGACCTGCTGGTCATGGAGGGCGTCGAGGCCGTGGTCCGCGAGACCGACGACCCCGAGGTCGTGGTCACCGAGATCACCCACCATGGCTGGTCGAAGGCGGCCGGGGAGCACTACCGGCACACCGCCCTCGGCGTGATCCGGGTACGGGACGGCGAGATCGTCCACTACGACGACTACATGAACCCGATCGCCCTGGCC
>DAIOWL010000085.1:2709-12907 GCA_036758545.1 Streptosporangiaceae bacterium
CGCGCCGAGGACGCTGCCGGCGACAACCTGCGGCACGGTGTGGTCGCGGACGGCCACCCGGGCCCAGCCGAGCAGCCCGACGAGCAGGTATCCGCCGAGCACGAGCGGCCCGTAGAGCAGCGCCAGGATGGTCACCGAGCCCGCCGCCACCGCGCAGTGGATGGAGATCTTCCACACCAGCGTGATCGCGGCCAGCGCCGCGACGCTGGCCAGCATGAAGGCGAGGTAGCCGGTCAGCAGGGCCGGGGCGCCCAGTACGGCCAGCAGGATCAGCCCGGTCGCGACCGACGCCGTGATGAACCCGAGCACGACCAGCCGGGCCCGCCGCGTCCCCACGTTCCTGTCCTCCCACCGGCCGTGCCTGATGCCGTAGGAGATGAACACGGTCGGCAGCACCGCGGCGAAGAACGCCGCCAGCAGGCCCCAGGCGGCCCCGGCCAGCCCGTCGGCGTGTGCGCCGACGCCGACGACGGTGACGATCAGCCAGTTCTTCGGCTCGAGCAGGTAGGTGACCCGCGCGGCCAGCGAGCCAGGCATACCTTGACGGACGGCCATGCCCTGACGGTACCGTCCCGGTATGGCGGCACGTAACGGCAGCGAGTTCCTCGGGCGGCTGGCCGCCGCCCGGGTGCACGTGGAGATCCAGGGTGAGACGCTGACCGGCGGAGTGGCCGCCCACCCGGCCTTCCGTAACGTGGTGCGCAGCTTCGCCGAGCTCTACGACATGCAGCACGACCCCGCGTACCGGGACATCCTCACCTATCCCTCGCCCACCACCGGCGAGCCGGTCGCGACCGCCTTCCTCACGCCCACGACACCCGCGCACCTCGCCCAGCGCAGGGACGCCTTCAAGCTGTGGGCCGACCGCTCGTTCGGCATGCTGGGCCGAACCGGTGACTACCTGAACAGCGCGCTGATGGCGCTCGCCTCGGCGCAGGACTGGTTCGCCCAGGCCAGCCCGCAATACGGCGAGAACATCCGGCGCTACTACGAGAAGGTCCGCGAGGAGGACCTGCTCTGCACGCACACGCTGATCCCGCCGCAGGCCAACCGCGCGGTCTCCGGCAGCCAGCAGGCCGGCGGCGCGCTGATGGCGCACATCGTCCGCGAGGACGACAACGGCATCGTCATCCGCGGCGCCCGGATGCTCGCCACCATCGGCCCGTTCGCCGACGAGCTGCTGGTGTTCCCGTCCACGGTGCTGCGGAACACGCCGGAGGACAAGCAGTACTCCTTCGCCTGCGCCATCCCGAACGACGCGACCGGACTGCGCTACCTGGCCCGCGAGCCGCTCGACTACGGCCGGCCGCGGCACGACCACCCGCTCGGCTCCCGGTTCGAGGAATCCGACGCCGTGGTGATCTTCGACGACGTGCACGTGCCGTACGAGCGCTGCTTCGTGCTCGGCGACCCCGAGCTGTGCAACGGCTTCTACACCCACACCTCGGCCGTGGTGCACATGACGCATCAGGTGGTCACCCGCACCACGGCCAAGACCGAGTACATCCTCGGCCTGCTCTCGCTGCTCACCCAGGCCATCGGCATCGAGCAGTTCCCGCACGTCCAGGCCGACGTGGCCGAGGTCATCACCACGCTGGAGACGCTGCGCGCGCTGCTGCGCGCGGCCGAAGCCGACGCGGCACCGAACGAGTTCGGCGTGCTCACCCCGGCCTGGGCGCCGCTGAACACCGCCCGCAACCTCTACCCCCGGCTCTACCAGCGGTTCCCCGAGATCTTGCGCAAGCTCGGCGCGTCCGGCCTGATGGCCACGCCGACCGAGGCCGACGTGACCGGTCCCGCCGCGGCCGACATCGAGACCTACCTGCAGTCCGCCACGCTGGGCGGGGCCGAGCGGGTCAGGCTGTTCCGGCTGGTCTGGGACACCTGCATCTCGGCCTTTGCCGGCCGGCAGGCGCTGTACGAGTACTACTTCTTCGGCGATCCGGTGCGGATGGCCGGCCCCTACGTCGCCAGCTACGACCGCGAGCCCTATAAGGCTGCCGTCCGTGCCTTCCTCGAGAGAGCTTAACGGCGCGGCTAACCCCCATATCCGGATACGGCCGCTACTATCGCACCTAGCCCAGGGTTGCGGTCGGCGGAGGAAAACGTGAGCGTAAAAAGAGGGACGGTGATCCTGTTCATATGGCTCATTGTCGGAGCCCTCGCGGCCGGCCAGCGCGGTTACTTCAGCCTCAACAACGTCGGCTGCTCGCAGGGCGCGACGATGGCCGTGACGATCCTCGCGGGGCCGCTCAACTACCTCGGCTTCAACCCCATGATCTCCTGCAGCGCGCCCAAGCCCAGCGGCGGCTAACGAGCCGGGTTTCCCGCCCTTCCCCCCTCGGGCAGCGATCTGGCCAGGCCGAACCGCGGGTAGAGCTCGTCGATGTGGAACCGGGTGATCGTGTGGATCCTGGCGTCGGCCACGGCGAGCACGAACAGCCCGGACGGGTAAGCCGCACCGCGGGTCCGGTCGTCCACGTAGCCCGCCAGGGCGGGCTGGGTATTGGCCCGGGTGGGGACTAGGTACATCCGGTCGCCGCCGCGGTATTCGAAGCTCGCGCGCAGCATGGACCGGATCGCGGTGATGCCGTGGTACTGGTGCGGCGCCGGGGGCATGGACAGCCAGGCGTCGTCGGTGAGCAGCGCCACCACGCCGTCGATGTCGGCCGCGACGTACGCGTCGGCGAAACGCCGGGCGAGGGCGCGTTCCCGGTCCCGCCCCGGCCGCGGTGCCCGGCCGCGCCCGGCCTGGTCGCGGTGCTCGTCCAGCGCGGCGCGGGCGCGTTGCAGCGTGCCCTTGACCGCGGTCGGACTGGTGCCGAGCATCTCGGCCACCTCGTCGGCGGCGAAGCCGAGCACGTCGCGCAGCACGAGCGTGGCCGCCTGGCGGGGCGGCATGCGCTGCAGGCCGGCGATGAAGGCCAGCTCGATCGACTCGGTGGCCTGGTAGCGGGCATCGGGGCCAGGAGCGGTGTCGGCGATGCCTTCGAGCAGGGTGTCGGGATAGGGCTGCAGCCACGTGATCTCACCGCGCCGGCTGGGCTCGGGCGGCTGGAACGGCGGGACCGGCTCGGCCGGGATCCGGCGGCTGGCGCTGCGCAGCGCGTTGAGGCACTGGTTGGTCGCGATACGGTACAGCCAGGTACGCAGCGATGATCGCCCCCGGAACCCGGCCAGCCCGCGCCAGGCCGCCAGCAGCGTCTCCTGCAGCATGTCCTCGGCGTCGGTCAGCGAGCCCATCATCCGGTAGCAGTGCACCTGCAGCTCGCGCCGGTACGGGTCGGTGAGCTCAGCGAACGCCCGCTCATCGCCGGCCCGGGCGCGCTCCATCGTGGCCTGCTCCACTGGTTCAGCTTGCCATGCCGGCCCGGCAGCGTTCCGTTCGCCGCGGCCGCGGTGTCTGCATAGGCATGACGAATAACTCCGCCAGTCCCGCCCTGCGCACCGCTCTCGCCTACTACCACGCCTGGACCAGCCACGACCTGGACACGGCCATGAGTTACATCGCCGACGACATCGTCTGCGACGCACCAGCCGGCCGGCTGGAGGGCGCCGCCGCCTACCGGGGCTTCATGGGCCCGTTCGTGCGGATCCTTGCCGGGTCGACGCTGATCGCCGCGTTCGGCGATGCCACGACGGCGCTGATCATGTACGACACCGAAACCGCGCCCGTCGCGAGCGCGCCCGGCGCCGAGTGCCTCACCGTCTCCGACGGCAAGATCACTTACAGCCGGTTCATCTTCGACCGGACCCCGTTCGACGCCGCCCGGCGAGCCGCGCCCTGAACCGCGCCTACCGCAACCTCAGCCGGGTCCGGGCCCGCCGGGCCCGGCTCGCGGCGCGGCGCCGGTCCTCCTCCTCGGCCAGCACGTCGTCGGCGTCGTTCTCCAGGTACAACGTCACGAACATCGGGTGCATCGCGTCCTCCTCATCCCCGTACCCTCGACAATCGCCGTAAGGCGGGGTCCCCCGCGTCGGGCAATCGCCTCAAATCCGCACCTCGAGGGGTCCTTAGATGCGTCCGCAGGGGTCCTTAGGAAGCTGCGTATGGCCGGTCCGTTCGGCCGTGATATTTACCCCGAACGGGCCTGCAGTTTCGCTCCCGCCATCTGCCGGAGCCGGTACCGCTGGGTCTTGCCGCTGATGGTCTTGGGCAGCTCGGAGACGAACTCGATTACCCGAGGGTACTTGTACGGCGCGATCGAGGCCTTGGTGAAGTCCTGCAGCTCGGCCGCCTTCGCCGGGTCCGCCGCGGCACCCTCGCGCAGCACCACGTAGGCCTGCACGACCATGCCGCGGCCCGGGTCGGGCGCGCCGATGACGGCTACCTCGAGCACGTCCGGGTGGCCGAGCATCGCCTCCTCGACCTCGGGCCCGGCGATGTTGTAGCCGGCCGAGATGATCATGTCGTCGCTGCGCGCCTGGTACCAGAAGTATCCGTCGGCGTCGCGGGTGTAGGTGTCGCCGGTGATGTTCCAGCCGTGCTGCACGTAGGTCCGCTGGCGCTCGTCGGACAGGTAACGGCAGCCGGTCGGGCCCTGCACGGCGAGCCGCCCGGGCACGCCGTCGGGCACCTCCTCGCCGCTTTCGTCCAGGATCGTCGCGCGGTAACCGGGGACCGCCGTGCCGGTCGAGCCGGGCCTGATGTCGCCGTCGGCGGCGGCGATGAAGATGTGCAGCATCTCGGTCGAGCCGATGCCGTCGATGATGGCCAGGCCGGTGGCCTGGCGGAAGTCCTCCCAGACCGACCGGGGCAGGTGCTCGCCGGCCGAGACGCAGCGCCGCAGGTTCTTCAGCGCCGGGGCCTTGCCCGCGGCCAGCATGGCCCGGTAGGCGGTGGGCGCGGTGGACAGCACGGTCACGCCGTGGGCCGCGATCGCGTCGGCCAGTTCGGCCGGGGTGGCGCGCTCGATGAGCAGCGTCGACGCGCCCGCGCGGAGCGGGAACAGCAGCAGGCCGCCGAGCCCGTAGGTGAAGCCGAGCGGGGGAGTGCCGGTGAACACGTCGTTGCGGTGCGGCTTGATCAGGTACTTGGAGAAGGTGTCGGCGGTGGCCAGCACGTCCCGGTGGAAGTGCATGGCCACCTTGGGCTGGCCGGTGGTGCCCGAGGTCGACGCGAGCATGGCCACGTCGTCGGCGGCGGTATCGACCGGGGTGAACGTGCCGTCCTTAGCCGCGCAGCGGGCGGCGAGGTCGTCGGGGCCGTCCCCGCCGTAGGTGACGACGGTCAGCCCCGGTGCCCCGGCCGCCAGGTCGGCGGCGAAGCGGTGATCGCACAGGACCAGGCTCGGCTCGGTCAGCCCGACGATCGTGGCGATCTCCCGGGGCCGGAGCAGGGCCATGGTGGTGACCGCGACCCCGCCGGCCTTGATCACGGCGAGCCAGGCGGCGGCGAGCCACGGGGTGTTCGGGCCGCGGAGCATCACCCTGTTCCCCGGGCGCAGGCCGAAGTCCTCGGTCAGCACCCGGGCCAGCTGGCTGGTCCGGCGGACCGTCTCGCCGTAGCTCCAGGTCTCGGTGGCGGACAGCAGGCAGGGCCGGTCGGCGCCGTCGCGGGCGGCGGTCGCGTCGAGGAGTTCGGCGGCGCAGTTGAGCCGCTCCGGGTAGTTCAGTTCGGGCAGGTCGAAGCGGAATTCCGGCCACTGGTCCCGCGGCGGGAGGCGGTCACGGCAGAAGGTGTCGAGGTGCGCCGAGGGGGATAGCCGCATCTGGCCCCACTTCCTTCTTTCCCGTAGGGTAGATCACCAGTATTCAACTTCTGTGACGACAGTCAAGAGTCCGCAATAGGAGTGCCCGCGATGAGCCCGTTCCGAGCCTCGGCGCCGCTGACCGACACATGGGAGCACTTCCGGTTCTCGGTGTCCGACGGCATCGGCACGGTGACCCTGGACCGGCCGGGCAAGCTCAACGCGCTCACCTTCGAAGCGTACGCCGACCTGCGCGATCTGCTCGCGGAGCTGCCGCACCGCGGTGACACGCGGGTGCTTGTCATCCGGGGGAAGGGCCGGGCGTTCTGCTCGGGCGGGGACGTCAACGAGATCATCGGCGCGACGCTGGCCATGTCGCCGGACGAGCTGCTCGCCTTCACCCGGATGAGCGGCGAGGTGATCAGGGAGATGCGCGACTGCCCGGTGCCCATCATCGCGGCGGTGCACGGCATGGCGGCCGGGGCCGGCGCGGTGATCGCGCTCGCCGCCGACTTCCGGGTGTGCACCCCGGCGGCCAGGTTCGCCTTCCTGTTCACCAAGGTGGGCCTGTCCGGCGGCGACATGGGCGCCGCCTACCTGCTGCCGCGGCTGGTCGGGCTCGGGCACGCCACCCGGCTTCTGATGCTCGGTGACACGGTAGACGCCGAGGAGGCCGAACGGATCGGGCTGGTCTCCCTCCTGGCCGGGAAGGACACGTTCGACGACGAGGTCGGCGCGCTAGCCGGGCGCCTCGCCTCCGGCCCGGTCCAGGCCTATGCGCAGACCAAGGCCCTGCTGACCAGGGAGCAGGATATGAGCCTTTCGGCGGCGATCGAGCTCGAGGCGATGACCCAGGCCCTGCTGATGAAGGGCGAGGACTACGCCGAGTTCCACGCGGCGTTCAACGCGGGCCGCCCGCCGCAGTGGACCGGCCGCTGAGGATCTGCTCCCGCAGGATGTCGGCGTGGCCGCAGTGCTGCGCGAACTCCCGCAAGGCGTGCAGGTAGACCCAGCGCAGCGGGAGCGGCCCCAGCCAGTGGCCGGTGAGCACGTCGTCCAGGTTCAGGTCGGCGGTGGCCCGGCGGGACGCCGCGCACGCATCGTCGTGCGCGCTGCGGACGGACTCGATGGTGTCCGCAACGGTCAGGGTGAACGCGTCGGCGGCCTTCGGCGGCAGCCCCATCTCCTGCCGCGAGCGCCCGGTGACGGCCTCACCGAACCACACCCGCTCGGCAAAGGTCACGTGCTTGACCAGGCCGAGCAGCGTCGTGTCCGAGGGGACCAGGCGCCGCCGGGCCTGCTCCTCGGTCAGCCCGTCCAGGCACCCGTGCAGCGCGGCCCTGTGCTCGTCGAGGAACGTCTCCAGCTGCACCTTGAGCGGTTCGCCGGTCACGTCGAATGACGTCCGGCCGCCTGGCATCGTCATCAGGGGAGTATCGCCCGGGCCGTCCGCCGGTTTCAACGCAATACCTCACCGGCTGACTCGGCGCGGTGCACGGCCCGCATGGCACCGGAAAACAGCCGCTGCTGACTGAACATCAGCCGCGCGGCCAGGAGCCCGGCGTTCGCCGCCGCCTCGCTCAGCGGCCCGCTCGGCCTGCCGTACATCTGCCGCGCCCACCGCGGCAGGGTGGAGAACGCCAGGGCGCTGACCGGTGGCATCCCCAGCTTCAGCAGGCGATTGCCGTCAGGCACCGGCGGAAGCATGATCACGCGGAGCGCGTGTTTCGCCTCCTCGCTCGCGTACAGCCGGGGTCTGACCTGCTCGTAGTAGGCGTCGAGTTCGGCCATCGAAGCGGGCGCGGCGGCCCGGTCGATGCCGATGAGCGTCGCGCTGACGCGCTGCTCCGCCACGAACGCGTCCAGATCGGCGGCGGAGAACGGCAGCCGGCTGCGCCGGGCTATATCGGCGCACGAGGCGACCTCACCGCAATGCACCCACAGCAGCAGGTCGGGTTCGTCGAGCCGGTACCGCGTGCCGTCGGGATCGGTTCCGGTGAGCGAGTGGTGGATGGCGCGCACGCGGCGTCCGGCCCGTTCGGCCTCGGCCATGGTGCCGAACGTGCGGGCCTCGATGTATTTCCTGGTCCGCTTCAGCCTGACCCAGCCATCGACCGCCTGCGTGATGCCGGGAGCGTTCTGCAGCGTGCCGCGTATCACCCGTGGGTGCAGTGCCTGCAGGTACAAGGCGCGCAGGGCCGCTACCCACATGATCCGGCTGTTCATGATCCGCCAGGTCACCGACCCGGGGCCGAACAAGCCCTGGTCTTCCCGGCCGGGAGCATCTGGACGTGTGCACGTGTAGGGCGTGAAGGGCATAGTCAGTCCAGGCTGGCACCCAGGACTGGAACCAGGCTGAAACGGCGCTCGAACGCGGGCACCGGGCAGAATGACGGCTATGACGACGGACGATCCCTACGACCTCCAGCGGTTCGTGGCGGCCCAGGACACCGGCGGCACCTACCAGCAGGCCCTGGCGGAGCTGAAGGCCGGGCGCAAGACCAGCCACTGGATGTGGTTCGTCTTCCCGCAGATCGCGGGCCTGGGCTACAGCCCGATGGCCCGGACCTACGCGATCACCTCGCTGGCCGAAGCGCGGGCGTACCTGGCGCACCCGGTCCTGGGCGCGCGGCTGACCGAATGCGCCGGTGTCCTGGCCGGGCTGCGCGGCCGCACCGCGGAACAGGTCTTCGGTGAGATCGACGCGCTGAAGCTGTGCTCGTCCATGACGCTGTTCCTGCGCGCTGCTCCCGGGGAACCGGTGTTCCGCCAGGTCCTGGACCAGTACTTCGGCGGGATGACCGATTCCGCGACCGAGCAGCGTATCTGAGCCCACGGGCCCGGGCCCGGGCAGCCGAGCCCGGGCCTGTGAGCTCAGCCGAGGAACCGGGCGAGTTCGGCCTGCGCCGGGTCGCCGGCCGCCCGGTTCTGCACCGAGTGGCCCGCCGCCGGCACCACGAACAGGCGGCCGTCCGGGGCCAGCGCGGCCTGGGCCCGCGCGCCGGCCAGCGGGGTCGAGAGGTCATGGCCTCCGGCCAGGAGCAGAACGGGGATCCGGGGCAGTTCGGCGCGCCCTGCTTCTGGGGACGGGGCGGGGGAGGGCGGCCAGTGCAGGCAGGTCTGGATAAAGCCGTTACCCGCCGCCGTGGCCCGGTCGAACGGCCAGACCTGAGCCTGAGTGACCCGGGCGACCGCCCGGTCCAGCGCCGCGGGCCGGTCGGCGAGCGGGGTGTCCGGCCCGCCCCACGGCATCGGCATATCCGCGCAGAGCGCGCTGGCGTGCAGCCCCTGGCTCAGCTCACCGGCCGTGGCGGCGTCCGCCGTGCGCACCCGGGCCATCAGCGCGGTGAGCGCGTTCGGCTGTCCGGCCGCGGCCGCGTGGAGCGCGGCGGGGATACCGGGGAAGGACGGATCGCCGACGCTCAGCGCCACCAGCATGTCGAGCAGCGCGGGCCCGTCGTGGTACCGGCGGACCACGGCGGCCAGGTCGCTGGCTGGATCGAAGCCGCACCGCTGCGCCGCGCACACGTCGCGCAGCACGGCGGCGCTCTGCCGCATGTTCACCAGCTGCAGCGGGTCCACGTTCCAGCTCGGCACGACCGAGTCGAGCACGAGCCGGCTCACCTCGCCCGGATGCGCCAGCGCGAACCGCTCCGCGACGTAGGAGCCGTACGAGACCCCGTCCACGGTGAGCCGGGCCACGCCGAGCGCGGTCCGCAGCGCCTCGATGTCGGCGACCGTATCCGCGGTGGCGTAGAACCGCCGGTCCGGCCCGATGGACGCCGCGCACGAGCGGACCGCGGCAGGTGCCGGCACCGTCAGGTCCGACGCGCCCATCTGCCGCTGCAGCGCCGGGCAGTCCAGCGCTCCCGCCCCGGTGCCACGCTGGTCGAACATCACCAGCCGGTAGCCGCGCAGCGCCGTCCCGAGACGGTCCTCCAGGCGCGGGACGAAGGGCACTCCCGGCTCTCCGGGACCGCCGGTCAGGAACAGCAGCACGCCGCGCGGGGCGGAGGCGACGCCGGACACCGCCACCCGCAGCGACAGCCGCCCCGGTACCGAGCCGAACGGATCCAGCCGCACGCTCAGCGACCCGCAGCTGAACCCCGCGTTCCCCGGGCACGGCCGCACATCCCGCAGCCCGGCGGTGCTCTGCGCCTCCCGGGTCGGCTGCGCCGGCGGCGCGCCGGTACAGCCGGACACCAGGCCGAGCGCTACCGCCGCCGCGGCCAGCGTCCGTAGCACCGTAGTGCGCATACCTTCAGCGTCGACCCTCGTCATCACATCCAGGTCACACGAAGGCCTCCGTATCTGCCCTCGGTGACCCCGCCTGGAAATGAGCCAGCCCACCTGTCTGACCCATGGCGCTGAGACCTCCTTCATGGAATCCGAGGCACCATTCACCTCATTTCAACCAGGCGCACCATTTTCGCGAATCGGCGTGGCGTTCTCAGGAAATGTCGTAGCCGGGGAGTAGAATCGAATTCAGATCCTAGAAACCTGCCCTC
>DAIOWL010000086.1:0-12873 GCA_036758545.1 Streptosporangiaceae bacterium
CGGGATGTCGGGCGCCCTATGGTACGAGTCGGGCTAGCCTGCCGCCTTCATGGCCGACTTCACCGAACGGGCACCCGATTCGCCACGGCTGCCGACTTCGCGCAGCTCAGATCGTCCCGGCGTAGCACGGTATCCGTTCACCGCGGATCCAGGTCGGACCGGACCGGTCACACCGCTCCCCGGACGGTCCCGCCGGCCGTGCGTCGCGGCTGGGGATCGCGTAGTGAGGTTGGGGAGACGAACGGCTGGAGCGGGCCGTCGTCGACGATCTCCGGCAGCCGCCGGGCCATTCCGGCGAGGAGGTCGGTGGCCTGGACCCGCGGATCGTTCCGGGAGTCGACCATCAACAGCCCGGCCAGTGGGGAGATCCTGGCCAGCGCCGGCAGCATCGGCTCCAGCGGTGGTGGGATCGACGGGTCGTCGGCGAGCAGCCGGGTCAGCACAGCCTGCACCCGGGTACGGCTGAGCCCGGCGAGGATATCCCCGGCTTGTGTGCCGAACTCGTCTCGTAGCAGCGCATCTCGCGCCTGGAAGAACCGTTTCAAGGCCAGAGGATCCGGCCAGCGCCGCCGCTTGATCGGGAACAGCTTCCGCGGGGCCAATTGCTTCGGCGCGCTGCGCAGAACGTTCAGCCGCTAAGGCCAAGCCCGGCAGATGGCTCGCAGTCCGTAACCGGCCCATGATGGAAGTAGCCGGCAAAGAAAGTCATCGACAGGCGCGAGGGCCGGCCTGCGGACCAGCCTTCGCTCCGGCAAGATGCTGTCCGATTCAAGGACCTCCAGGGCAAAACCGGCAGCTGATAGCTCTGAGACCAGTTCGCGACGTGAGAATAGGTAGTAGGGAAACGGCATCGCCTCATTCTCGATGTGGTGCCGGTAGATAACCGGCCGTGCCGAGGGGAAGTAACGGCGCGCCTGCACCCGGGCGAACGCACGGCTGTCTTCGCTGCCGCGGCCCTCCGGTGATGCATGCAAGGGAAAGCGGCGAAGCGCGTGGGGGACCGTGAGGAGAAGCAGGCCTTCGCGGCTGAGCACCGACCGTATCGAGCCAAGCGTGTCGATCCGGTTTTCTCTTCCCTCGATATGGGAAAGCACGCCGAACAGTGCAACAACGAGGTCATACGGGCCTGCTGTTCGTGCGGCATCGAGGTCAGCGGTGATCAGCATCCGCTGGCTGTCGGCGCCGGTGGCCGCGGCCTGCAGCTCCAGTGCCTTGCACGCGTCGGCTGATGTGTCGTATGCGCATACAAACGCGTTCGTGGCGTGCACGAATGGCATGGTGTAGCGGCCGCTTCCCGCGCCGAAATCGAGTATGCGGGACGAGATCCTGGCGAGTCGCAGGGCCGACCGGTAGGTAGGCGGGTTCGGTCGGGGGTAGCGCGCATCGTACAGGCCGCTGCCGTAATAGCGGTTGTAACTTTCCGCGATAGGCCCCTTCGGGGGCGTGGCGGCGTGCCGGCCGGGTACTTTCAGCACCGGTCTGTCTCCTTCTCGGCAGCCGTAGCGGCGTGCTGCCGCACGGTCTGCCGCATCGCTGGATATCCGTAGCCCGGCGCTCGCCGGGGTGGCACGGCGGCACCGGGTTGCCTGCCCGGGATGCTCTGACCCGCCGCAGCCGTCAGCCGAACCGTGTCATCTGGCGCTTGAGCACCTCTGACGCGGCGCTGAAATGCCGAGCTGATCAGGACGCGGCAGCGAGGCGACAGGTGGTCGGCCTGCCCAGAGCGCGGCGGCTCGGGCGGCAGGCAGCGGCGCCCGGGCTGATCGCCTTGGGGGTGGTGGCCTGCATGGTTGTCGCGGAGTCAGCTGGCGGACCGGGGGATGCGCCCGGTCAGCAGGGCGCGCACGCGTGTAGCCAGTGCATGCCGCCCGGCACCGGACTGAACGCACACCTCCGCTGAGCCGGATATCCAGGTTTGGTGCAGGGACCTCCTCTTGGCCGGGGAAGCCGTTGCCTGCTATTCGCCGCGGCGTGTCAGCGGTTTTCCGCACGTTCCGGAGGGCGATAACCCGGCCGGAGCACGATCTTGCCGTGGGTGTGCCGCCGTTCCAGCTCGCGGAACGCGTCTCGCACCTGCTCCAGCGGGTAGGTGCGGGCGATCTGCACCTCCAGCTCCCCGCGCGCGGCGAGCCGGGCCAGCTCGCCGAGCACGACCGCGCACGCCGCCGAGCCTTCCCCGTAGGTCCGCGCACCGATCTCGGCTGCCGCCTGCCAGTCGCGGATCGTGTTGATCCGATCGGGCCGCACGCCCAGCTCCACTGCCAGCTTCACGTAGCCGTCGCCGAACGTGTCGATGAACGCGTCGACGTTCCCACCGGAAGCCTGCCGGATCCGTTCGGCCATGCCGTGCCCGTACTCGACCGGGACGATACCGCGAGCCGTCAGCCAGGCGTGGTTCGGTTCGCTCGCCAGCCCGATCACCGTGGCGCCGCGCCGCCGCGCGAGCTGCACGGCAAGCGACCCGACGCCGCCAGCCGCACCGGAGATGACGACCGTGTCGGCCGGTCCGGGGTCCACCGCGAACACGGTGGCGTATGCGGTCGTGCCGGCCACGTACAACGACCCGGCCACGTCCCAGGGCAGCCCCGCCGGACGCGAGGTCAGCGCCACGTCATCAACCACGACGACCTCCGCATGGCTCGCCCTGTGATGAGTGAAGCCCAGAACCTCATCGCCCACCGCGACGCCGCGCACCCGCGAGCCGACCTCCACCACGACGCCGGCCAGATCGCTGCCCTGCCCGGAGGGGAACGTCGCCGGCCACCGCTCGTGCAGTTCGCCGGTACGGATATGGACTTCGCCCGGCTGGATCCCGGCCGCCCGGACCTCGACCAGCACCTGCCCGGGGCCGGGCACCGGCCGGGCCACCTCTTCCACCCGCAGCACATCGATCCCGCCGTACTCGTGGAATCGCACCGCCTTCATCGCGTGATCACCGCATTTCCCCGCTCGGATACGCCTACGGCAGCCGCTACACCGGGTGGTCGCCCATTTTGCCCCTGCCATCGCATGCAACGACTCGGACACGGAGCTGTCTTCCCGGCAGCGCCCGACCCACAGGGGCCTGTCACCGCACCGGGCCGCCTCGTCGGGAGCGACGTTACGTTTAGTGATGGAGAAGGTCAGAGGGAACGCGCTGAGCCGCCGATGTGGTCGGCAGGCTGGGGGGCCGAGCTGCCGCTTCTTCACGTCGCTTACAAACCATTTACAGGCCGGCTGCACAGTCCTGG
Organism: Streptosporangiaceae bacterium; assembly: GCA_036758545.1. Taxonomy (GTDB): domain Bacteria; phylum Actinomycetota; class Actinomycetes; order Streptosporangiales; family Streptosporangiaceae; genus Palsa-504. Next base: position 3,231 of record DAIOWL010000086.1, read on the forward strand.
GGAGTATTTTCTGTACGAGTGTGACGCTTCCAGGCGGAGGAGTGCCTGAGGGCTCGGCTGAGCCTGCGAGGAGGCGAGATGAGCGTTCAGCGGGCCGGTACCGATATCGGCGCGTTGCGGAACTCGAGGTATTCCCGCTGGTGGACGCGTTTCGACTCAGCGAGCTGGAGCGATGCCGGCCTTGAGCGCTGGCACGGCGTGCAGCAGGGAGGATGACAGATGGGAGAGCACGTACGCGCAGGCAACCTCGACATGTGGGTTGAACGCCGGGGAACCGGTCCGGACGTCCTGCTCATCGCGGGGCTCGGCGATCCCGCAGAGGCGTGGCAGTTCCAGCTGGACGGGCTCGCGGACCGTTACCGGCTCATCTCCTACGACAACCGAGGGATGGGCCGCACGCCGCTGCCTGCTGAGCCGTTCTCGGTGGCCACTATGGCCGATGACGCCGCCGCGCTGCTGCGCGCGCTGGATGTCCCCGCCGCCCACGTGGCCGGCTTTTCCGGTGGGAGTGTCATAGCGCAAGAACTCGCGCTCAGGCACCCTGGGCTCGTCCGCAGCCTGGTCCTGGCCAGTACCTGGGCTTGCCCGGACGCGTACCTCCGCGCCGTGGTGAAATTCTGGCGCTGGCTGCCCGAAGCTGCGCCCAGCGAGCGGGCCTTCCTTGAGGCGTTCTACCTGTGGATCTACACCCCCCGGGCCCACGCCGACGGCACCGTGGAGAACATCATCGAGGAGGTGCTGGCCTTCCCGCATCAGCCGTCCGCCGAGGCCATCCAGCGCAGCATCGACGCCTTTCTGGCCCATGACGCCGTCGGCCGGCTGTCGCAGGTCGCCGTGCCGGCGCTCGTCCTGGCCGGCGGTCTGGACATGATCACCCCGCCGCGCTACGGCCGTGTCGTCGCCGATGCCATCCCCGGTGCCCGGTTCGAGATCCTGGCTGAAGAAGCGCACCAGCCCTTCCAGGAGGCCCCCGGCCTTTTCAACGCCAAAGTTGACGCATTCTGGCGGGCGGTCGAGGTAAGAGGGCTATAAGTGGAATACACGTCTGGCCCCGTGCTCGTCGCCGTTGACGAGGATGCGGGCGTGATTCGTGACGTTGAGCGGGAGTTGCGCGACCGCTACGCGCGGCATTACCGCGTTGTGTGCATACGATCGCCGCGCGAAGTGCTCGCCAACCTCAAAGAACTAGCGGCTGAAGGCGAGCAGGTCGCCTTGGTTCTTGCGGGATATCGGCTCTCGGATATGACCGGAAGCGAACTGCTGGATCAGGCGCGTCACCTGCACCCGCACGCAAAATGCGGGCTGCTGATGGCGTGGGATAGCTTGGGGGACCGAGCGACCGGCGAGGCGATCTTTGATTCGATTGCCCGCGGTTGGATCGACCACTACGTGGTCAGGCCGTCAGAACCATCGGACGAGGTTTTTCATCAGGCCATCTCGAGTTTGCTGCTCGAATGGCGGAGGCACGGCGCGCCTCCCCGCATACGATCCATGTGATTGGCGAGTCATGGTCTGGCCGGGCTTATGAGCTGAGGCACCTGCTTGGGCGCTGCGCGTTCCCGCACTCGTTCTGCCTGGCCGACTCGAGCGATGGGCGTGCCCTCGTTGCTGAGGGTCGCGAGGGGGCAAAGCTCCCGATCGTCGTCTTTCCCGACGGCACGCTCCTGAGTGACCCCAGCAATGCCGACCTCGCGAAGGCGGCGGGTTCGCCAGTGAATCCGGAGCGGATGCATTTCGATCTCGTGATAGTCGGCGCCGGACCTGCTGGTCTGTCGGCGGCCGTGTACGGGGCCTCGGAAGGATTTAGCACCCTGGTCGTGGACGAAGGCGGGCTCGGGGGCCAGGCAACCTCGAGTCCGCTGATCCGCAATTACCTCGGCTTCCCTGGAGGCGTCAGCGGCCGCCGTCTGGCTCTGCAGGCATACGAGCAGGCGTGGGTCTTCGGGGCGAACTTCGCGTTCATGCAGAAGGTGACCGACCTGCGGCGAGGGCCCGACGGGATCTTCGTTAACCTCTCCGGCAGCGGTCGGCTGCTTACACGCGCGGTGCTTCTGGCGACAGGCGTCAGCTATCGCCGCCTCGGCATTCCGGAGATCGAGGCGCTCAACGGTGCCGGTGTCTTCTACGGCGGTCCGGCTTTCGAGGCGCCTGCCGTCGCCGGCCGGGACGTTTACGTCCTCGGGGGCGCGAACTCAGCTGGGCAGGCTGCGTTGCACCTCGCTCGTTACGCCCGGCGCGTCACGCTCGTGATACGTGCTCAAACCCTCGGCGCTGGAATGTCGCACTACCTGGTACGCCAGGTGAACGCCACACCGAACGTGCAGGTCCGTCTCGGGACCGAGATCGTCGGCGGCGGGGGTGGCGGGTGGCTGGAGCACCTGGTGCTTGCCGATCGCCTGCAGGGAGGCGAGGAAACCGTTGACGCCGACGCACTCTTCATCATGATCGGAGGGAACCCGCACACGCAGTGGCTGCCATCGGAGGTCAAGCGGGATGACCAGGGCTTCGTCCTTACGGGAACAGAGCTTCCCGACGACCGCACTTGGCCTCTCGCCCGGAATCCATTCCTGCTCGAGACGAGCATGCCCCGGGTTTTCGCGGCCGGGGATGTCCGGCACGGCTCGGCGAAGCGCGTGGCGTCTGCGGTCGGAGAGGGCTCGGTCGCGGTTCAGCTGCTCCATAACCTGTTCGCAGCCGACCGGCTGCATCCGCGCGGCCGCCCCCGGGAGCCCGCCGTCGTGACCCGACGGTGACGATGCCACCGACCCTGTCAAACCCGGGGAAGACGGCGCCTCGCTGCCGTGTCCGTGGTGTGTCATGGCGCAGCCATCTCGCTCAGGACAGGGCCGCGGTCGGGCTGGGCTCATCGCGTCCGCTGAGACGGCGTAGGTAGTCGACGATCCGGTGAATGTCGGTCGCGGATCCGCGCGCGGCGAGAATTCCGTCTGGCCGGACGAGCGCGAAGCCGCTGCGGAGATCCCCGTCAACGATGTCGACGAGCTCGGCGTAGCGTCCCGCGCTAGCCGTCTCGAGCGCGCTGCGGACGTTGGCGCCGGACACGATCAGCATGTGGCGTCCGCGGCCGAGCAGGTGATGCAGCCGGGCTGGTCCGTGCTTGCTGCGGATCTCGACGTCGGGGAACCGGTCTCCGGGCTTCGGCCCGCGGCCGTGACCGTCGGGCTGGGTGAGCGGGCTCCACGGGTAGGCGACCGAGAGCTGCGACATCTTGCGGGCCGCACGGCGCTGGACCACCGGCATCCGGCTCGCGACCGGAATGACGGTGTCCCGCACGGCCCGTTTGGCTCGGTTCCGCATGGTCAGCAGTCGGACGATCTTGTTGGTGAGCTCGAGCACGCCGGACGCGACGGGGACGCGCTCCTGGCCGTAGGTGTCCAGGAGCGCGTCCGGGGCATGGCCGTCCGCGACCAGGGCCAGCTTCCAGGCGAGGTTGTGCGCGTCCATCATCCCGGTGTTCATGCCCTGGCCGCCGGCAGGCGAGTGGATGTGCGCTGCGTCGCCGGCGAGCAGCACGCGCCCGCGCCGGTAGCTGGTGGCCGACCTCAGATGACACCGGAAGGACGCCAGCCATTCCGGATCGCTGATCTGGATGGGCTGCGGCGAACGCTCCGCGACTAGCTCCTGGACCTCCCCGAATGTCGGCGGCTGGCCGTCGCGGGCGCCCGCGTTGGGCATGACCAGGCCCCAGCGCCGGCCACCCATGGGTATGCAGACCAGGGGCAGTCCGTTCGAGCGGAAGAAGGCGTGAACTGCGGTGTCGCTGCCGGCGCCGTCCAGTGCGACGTCGGCCAGCAGCCAGTCCTGCGGGTACGGCTGCCCCTCGAACGGGATCCCGATCTGCTGACGCGCGCGGCTGTGCGCGCCGTCGCAGCCGACTACGTAGCCGGCGCTCACCTGGATCTCCCGGCCGGCGGCGTCGCGGAGTGTGGCGTCGACGGCGTCGCCGTGCTGGGCCAGGCGCACGAGTTCGGCGCGATGCTCGATGGTGCCGCCGAGTTCCTGCACGCGGGCGCGCAGCAGGGCTTCGGTTTGCCTCTGCGGGATGTGCAGGACGAAGCCGTACCGCGAGCCGTTGCCTGCCAGATCCAGGTCGAGGAGGTTTCGCCGGTCGGCGTACCAGCGCAAGCGCCGGACGCGGTGGCCCTGGTCGATGAACGCGTCTGCCAGCCCCATCGTGTCGAGAAGCTCGAGCGTTCTGGCGTGGATGGCGACTGCCCGGTTCTGCGGGGCGGGACCCTCGCCCTTGTCGATGACGCGGGCATGGATCCCGCGGGCGAGCAGCTGCGCAGCCAGGGTCAGGCCGGTAGGACCGGCGCCGACGACGAGCACCTGGCAGTCGGGCGTCGTGGTATGCGTTGTTGTCATGCCAGCCACGATGGACTGGTCCGCACCGCGGATCATCTGAAGAACTACGTAGTCACTACGTATCTCGTGGCAGCAGGCCTTCGTCGTGCGCCCAGGCCGCCAGCTGCGTGCGGTTGGCGAAGCCCAGCTTGGTCAGGATGCGGTCGACGTGTACCTCCACCGTCCTGATCGACAGGAACAGCCGCTCCGCGATCTCGCGGTTGCTGAGGCCACGGGCCACCAGCGTCGCGACCTCCTGCTCGCGGCCGGTGAGGGCGGGCGACGCGCCGACACGCCAGGCATCCTCGGGCTGGTCATCGAGGCCGAGCTCGATCGCCTCGTCGAGCGTCAGCTCCCGGCCCCGGCCAGACAGCTTCTGTGTCGCGGCGCCCGCCTTCTTGCGGATCGGCGCCAGCCATGCATCGAGCAAGCTGCGTACCTTTTGCGGGCGCTGGGTCTGGTTGACCTCCTCGTACGCCGCTGCAGCGCCCGCCAGCACGAGCGCGGCCCGGGGCCGGCCTGCCTTGGCTGCGAGCCCGGCCAGGGCGCTCACCCCGACCGGGATGGCGAACCGGTCGCCAATGTCGGCGACGGCAGGCACGCCCTTCGCGAGCGCGGCCTTGGCGCCTTGCAGGTCACCGCGTTCGAGGCGGGATACGCCGAGCAGCATCTGGGCTCGTGCTTCCACGGCGGGCAGGCCACGCGCCACGGACAGCTGCGCGCAGCCTTCGAACCGTTCGATGGCAATTCCGAGATCGTCGTCGAAAAACGCGGCCGCCCCGGCTAGCAATAGGGCCACCGCGAGGCCGTCGTCCTCGTCGGCCTCGGTCTGTAGCTCCAGCGCCCGCTCAGCGTCCGCCCGGCCCCCGGCCGGGTCGCCGATGACCTGTCTTGCGCGGCCCCTGGTGTATAGGCCGGCGGCCTCACGGCCCGGGTCCCGCGCGGCGCGAGCGCAGCTGACGCTCTCGTCGAGCAGTTCGAGGGCCGAAACGCGGTCTCCCTGGTCGGTCGCGAGCCACGCCGCGCCGTTCAGCGCGTCCACCCGCTCCGGATCTTCGACTGGGACCCGGTCGAGCAGATCGCCCAGCCGGCGCCTGCCCTCGGAGAAGTGCCCGCGCACGGACCAGAACCCGGTAAGCCGGTTGGCGAGGCGCAGCGCCAGGGCCGGATCCGTCGCGCGGTACCAGTCCAGCGCCGCCCGGAAATTGTCGTGCTCGAGCTCGAGCAGGTCGAGGCCTGCCCGGCCCGGGGATGACGGTGGGCGAGCGAGATCCTTGGCCAGATCCCAGAACACGGACGCGTGGGCGTCTCGCACCTGCTCGTGCTCAGGTAGGTCACCGAGTCCTTCAGCGGCGAACTCGCGCACGGTCTCCAGCATCGCGTAGCGCGGCCCGGCCACCGATGAGCTCGCCAGCCGCAACAGGCTCTGGTCGGCCAGTTCCTGCAGCGCGTCCAGCGCCGGTACGCCAAGGCGCAGCGCCGCGGCGCAGACCGCCTCGATGTGATCCAGGCCGATACCGCCGCGGAACACCGAGCACACCGCCAGCAGCCGCCGGGCCGGCTCGCTCAGCAGATCGTGGCTCCAGGCGATCGTGGCGCGCAGCGTCCGCTGCCGGTCCGGCGCGTCCCGGCTGCCGCTCACCAGCAGCCCGAGCGAGTCAGCGAGTCTCGTAAGGATCGCATCCGGCGGCAACAGCTTCGCCCGCGCCGCCGCCAGCTCGATCGCCAACGGCAGCCCGTCGAGCCGCTGCACGATGGCCGCGATGGCCTCGGCATTCTCGTCCGTGACAGTGAAGTGAGGCGCCGAAGCCGCCGCGCGCGCCGCGAACAGCTGCGCTGACTCACACCCGGCGAGGGATGCCACCGAGACCGGCCAGGCCGGTTCGGGAAGGAGCAACGGCGGGACCGGGAACTCCTGCTCGCCTGACACGTGCAGTGGTGAGCGGCTCGTCGCGAGGATCCGCAGATCACTGCTCGCGCCGAGCAGCTCGGCCACGAACTCGGCGGCAGGCAGGACATGCTCGAAGTTGTCCAGGATCAGCAGGACCTCGCGGTCCGCCAGGTACATGCTCACGTGCTCGAGCAGTGACTGGCCCCTGGCGTCCTGCAGCCCGATGCCCTGTGCGATCGATGCCGGCACCAACGACGGATCCCTGACCGCAGCGAGCGGCACGAACCGGACGCCGTCGCGGAACTCGTCCTCGACCCGGGCCGCAAGTGCGATGGACAACCTGGTCTTGCCCGAGCCTCCGGGGCCGGTCAGCGTCAGCAGCCTGGTGCAGTCGAGGAGGCGGCGAGCAAAGCCGAGTTCACGCTCCCTCCCGACGAAGCTCGTCCGCGGCCACGGCACGCGACCGGCCGCCTCGCGGGTATCCGCGGCTCCACGACGCATGACCAGTCCTCCCCCTGGCGGTGACGCACGGCCACCGGCGGGATGCGCCGACGCCCGCAGGTTGATGGTCTCACCGATTCCGGCCCCGCGCACGGGCCGAGCGCGCTGAGCGGAGGGAGCCGATGCGGCACGCGGTGGAGGCGCCAGCATGAAATCACCGCTGGGGCTTAGGGGCGCGGATGCGGCCTGATCTGTCATTGTTAGTTGAGGATTAGCAAGTACCCGGTTCCTAGGTAGGGAGCATGCCCGCCCATGACGGTTAATTCTGACGCGGCAAGCGCGCCAGTGCAGGCAGGCCGTGCGCTCGGACCGCGCTACAAGTGGATCGCGCTGTCCAACACGACGCTTGGCATGCTGATGGCGACGATCAACCAGTCGATCGTGCTGATCGCGCTGCCGGACATCTTCCGCGGGATCGGGCTGAACCCGCTGAGCCCCGGTAACACCAGCTACCTGCTGTGGATGTTCATGGGTTTCCTGGTGGTGTCCGCGGTGCTGGTGGTGTCGTTCGGCCGGCTGGGCGACATGTTCGGCCGGGTGCGAATGTACACGCTGGGCTTCGCGATCTTCAGCGTGGCCTCGATCTTCCTGACCATGACCTGGATGCACGGCGCGGACGGGGCGATGTGGCTGATCATCTGGCGGGTCGTGCAGGGCATCGGCGGCGCGTTCTTGTTCGCCAACGCCGCCGCTATCGTCACCGACGCGTTCCCGGCCAACCAGCGCGGCCGCGCCCTCAGCGTGAACTCGATCGCGGCTATTGCCGGGTCGTTCATCGGCCTCATCCTCGGCGGCGTCCTCGCCCCGGTGAACTGGCACCTGATCTTTCTCGTTTCGGCGCCGATCGGCGTGTTCGGCACCGTGTGGGCGTACTTCATGCTGCATGACATCGGGGTGCGCAAGCACGCGCAAATGGACTGGTGGGGCAACCTGCTGTTCGCCGCCGGGCTGATCGCCATCCTGGTCGGCATCACCTACGGCCTGCTGCCCTACGGCGGGCACCCGATGGGCTGGACCAACCCGTGGGTGCTTACCGCGCTTTTCGGCGGCCTCGCGCTGCTGGTCATCTTCGTGTACGTCGAGACCAGAGTGGCCGAGCCGCTGTTCCGCATCTCGCTGTTCAGGATCCGGGCGTTCACCGCCGGGAACATCGCGAGCCTGATGCTGGCGATGGGCCGCGGTGGCATGCAGTTCATGCTGATCATCTGGCTACAGGGCATCTGGCTGCCGCTGCACGGCTACGACTTCAGCCAGACTCCGCTGTGGGCCGGCATCTACCTGGTCCCGTTGACGGTCGGCTTCCTGGTGGCCGCGCCGCTGTCCGGAATACTGTCCGACAAGTTCGGCCCCAAGCCGTTCACCGTAGGCGGCGCTCTGCTGACGGGAGCGAGCTTCCTGCTGCTGATATTCGTCCCGGTGGACTTCGCCTACTGGGAGTTCGCGATCGTCATCGCCCTCAACGGCTTCGGCTCCGGCCTGTTCTTCTCGCCGAACTGGGCGGAGATGATGAACTCGGTCCCGGCCGACCGGCGCGGGGCGGCTGGCGGCATGATCGCCACCTTCCAGAACTCCGCGTTCGTGCTGTCGATCGGCATCTTCTTTACCCTGATGGTGGCCGGCCTGTCGAGCAAGCTCCCGGCGGCCATGTTCGGCGGGCTGACCGCGCAGGGCGTCCCGGCTGCTACGGCCGCGCCGATCTCGCATCTCCCCCCGATCGGCGTGCTGTTCGCCTCCTTCCTCGGCTACAACCCGATCCAGCAGCTGCTCGGCCCGCTGCTGCATCAGCTGTCCCCGGCGCACGCGGCCTACGTGACCGGGCGGGAGTTCTTCCCGCACCTGATCACGGCACCGTTCCACAGCGGTCTCGGTGTGGCCTTCGGGTTCGCTATCGCGGCCAACGTGATCGCGGCTATCGCCTCGGCCCTGACGGGCCGGCGCGTGTCGGTCCCTGCCGCGCGCGAGCCACTGGGTTACGAGCTGGCCGCCGTGGCCGGCGAAGGCGGCTTCGAGCCCAGCGAACTCGTCGTCCCCAGCGTCCCGGAAGAGAGCACCGGACCGCCTGACCAGCCCGACTAGGGCCGGTGCTGGTTGCGGTCTCGTCGATCCGTTCAGTCCCGGCTCGGTCATGCGCCCGCCAGATTCAGGTACGGTCGGTGGCTATGACAACCACGGCCGCTGCTGCGGGAAACTGGATGCTCGGTGACCTGGCCGTGAACCGGATGGGTTTCGGCGTGATGCGGCTGGCCGGTGCCCAAAGCGGTGTGCCGGGCGACCGCGCTCAGGCGATCTGGGTGCTGCGCCGGGCGGTCGAGCTCGGCGTGAACCACATCGACACTGCGGCGTTCTACTTCTCGCCGTCGCGCTCTGCGAACGAGCTGATCAACAGCGCGCTCGCGCCCTATCCCGATGACCTGGTGATCACCACGAAGGTCTGGCCGGGCCGCGACCCGTCGGGTGAGTGGTACTGGGCCGAGCCGGGCCAGCTGCGCGGGCAGGTTGAGGAGAACCTGCGCCAGCTCGGCCGAGATCACCTCGACGTGGTCAACCTGCGCATCCCGCGCAGCGCCGAAGGCGCGTCGATCGCTGAACATTTCGCCGCGCTCGCTGCGTTGCGTGCCGCCGGGCTGATCCGCCATCTGGGCATATCCGGGATCAGCGCGCAGCAGCTGGCCGAGGCACGGGCGATCGCGCCGGTGGTCTGCGTGCAGAACCGCTACGGGCTGGAGGCATCGGCCGCTGATCACACGCTGCTGGACCTATGCGGTACACAGGGCATCGCATTCGTCCCGTTCTTCGCCATCGCCGGCCCGGCCGCCTTCCGGGGCGGCCCCGCCCCGGCCGATGAGGCCGTCTCGGCGATCGCCAAAGCACACGACGCCACGCCGGCTC
>DAIOWL010000087.1:0-2110 GCA_036758545.1 Streptosporangiaceae bacterium
GCTGGGCCCAGCCCGACGGCATCGTGCTGCTGTCCCCGGCCGCGCCGAGCTTCGGCGCGTTCAAGGACTACCGCGACCGCGCCGAGGCCTTCGCCCGCGCCGTCCGCGCGCTGTCATCCAAGGATCGCTATCGGCGGCCGTTATTCGATGAGTGGGGCGTGGCCGACCCAGGTGAGTTTGTCGGGGTTGCCGACAAAGTAGAGGGATGTGATGACTCCATCCTTCGATGTCACCGCCATGACCTGTGCTACGGCGTCACCAGCCGAGAGAATGGCACCAGCGGCGCCGCCGACGACGGCCGGCCGGGTGGCCAGGTGGCGGCCGTAGCCGCGGGCCACGGTTACGAGGAAGCGGGCTACCCGGTCGGAGCCGACGACCGGGCGGCGAGCGGCCCGGCGTTCGGGACCGCCGTCGGTGAGGCATACGACCTGCGGTGCCAGGCGGACGACGACCTCGTTCACGTCGCCGGAAGCCAGCGCGCGGAGCAGGCTGTCGACGAGTTCGCGGTCGGCCGCGGCGGTCTGGTCGGGCTGCTTATCCGGCTGGAGCCTGCGACGGGCCGGCTGGCTATCTGCCGGCATGCCGCCGGAGAGCGTCCCACCGTGTGGCTCCCGCGGCCAGTCCCGCCAGGCCCGCTCCGATCACGATTACATCCCAGTCAGCTCTCATACCGCTCAGACGGGCGGGCCGGTCAGACCGTGACACCCCGGATTCCGCGGGTTCCTGGCCACGATGACGTGGAACCAGGCCCGTTCGGGACTATTGTCGCGCTCGTACTACGACATCAGTCGGTGACCGTGATGCCGAGGTGGCGGGCTAGCAGCGGGGCCAGCGCGACCAGCTGAACGCTGTCGATGGTGGTGCCGCGCAGCGACTCGTACCCGCCGCTGATGCCGAGCTCGGCGCCGCGCAGGTCTACCTCGTCGCAGCTCGCCTTGGTGAAATCCGCGCGGGCCAGAGTGCAGCCGCCAAAGCCGACCCGGCGCAGCGTGGCGCCGCCGAACTCCGCGTCGCGCAGCACGCAGTCCTCGAACCTCACCTCGGTGAGCGCGCCGCTGCGGAAGTTCACCGAGTCGAGCTTGCAGTTGCGGAACGTGACCCGGCGCATCGAGGCGGAGAAGGCCTGCACCCCGGACAGCGCGCAGCCGTCCAGCGTGACGTCCTGCCAGCCGGTTTCGGCCAGGTCGCAGGCCACGAACCTGGTCTCGCGCAACGTGACGTCGGTGAACCGGGCCTTCCGCAGCCGGCCGCCGTCAAACGAGGTGCCGACGAACGAGCAGTCCAGGAAGTGGCAGTGCCCGGCGTCGGCGTCGGCGAACGAGGCGCCGTCGAACAGTACGCCCTCGTAGTCCTCGTCCGGCTCCAGGTCGCCTTCGTGCGGGGTGAGATCGGCGGCCATGCCCCGACCCTACCGGCGGTCCCGGCGTCTTCGTCGCCTACGGCGACACCGACGTCTTCGACCTCGGGCCGGCCATGCAGTCCATGGCCATGGTGTTCGAGCGGTCCGACGGCCGGTGGAAGCTGGCCGCCGCGGTCAACCGACCGGCCCGCGGCTGGCCCGCGCTGCGCACCGAGGGCGCGCCGCCGACCGCCCCGCCCGCCCTCGCCGCCGCCGATTACGCGCCCGAACTGGCCTGGGTGCTGACGCACGCCACGACCGGGAACCAGACGCTCGCGCTGCCGCTGGCCGGCGGCCGCGGTTTCTGGATGATCGGCATCCTGACCCAGACCGGCCACTACGCCTCGGCGGCCGGGCTGCGCGCGAAGAACTGGCCGGACGGCAACCAGGTGGCCACCCCCAGGCCCGCCGTCGTGCACCACGAGACCGACACCTTCATCACCACGTACACCGCGATCGACCCGCCGCGTTCGGCCGGCCCCGCGCTTACCCTGGACGGATTCTTCGGCTGGGAAGGCGGGGGTCTGGCGAGCTACCTCCTGCTCGGTTTCTGGTACCAGACGCCGTCGGCGAACGCCGCCGCCATCAAGGCCTTCGTCGTCAACCGCGTCGGCGATTTCGGCTTCGCGCTCGGCATCTTCGCGCTGTTCATGCTGACCGGCGCGGTCGATTTCGACACCGTGTTCGCGCAGGCGCCGAACCTCGTCGGCA